>CAYGGJ010000027.1:0-12195 GCA_964349415.1 uncultured Gammaproteobacteria bacterium
TTTTAGTCATGAAATTCATTATAGCGTACGATACACTGTTAGTATGAGAAAATTTACTTTTATTATAGCGGTCTGCCTTGTGTTCATATCCTTGCTTACGTCTACCGCGGAAGCTAAAGTACTCCCCCGTTTTCAGAAAGGCGCCGTTAAAGGACGTGCCGTGGCAAGTGGTTTATATGTTTCACCCCGTCTCAGAGCAGACAGGAAGGCTTTGTTAATAGCCTTTGGAAATTTAAGAAGCGTGCAAAGCGTTTCCTATGCGCTTGTATATCAGACCGACGGTAGTCAGGAAGGAGCATCCGGCTCTTTAGATTCTTCATCGGGAAACACTGCGTCTAGGGAACTTCTTTTTGGCACCTGTTCGGCAGGAGTATGTAGATATCACAGTGGCGTAAAAAATGCGAGGCTTGATATTACTTCGGTATTAAAAAATGGAAGGAAATCAATTCGAAAATTCAGAATAAGGGTTTAATCTACTGATGCAAAGCGGGCAATTGTTGAGATACGTCATTTTCCCTCAAGGTTTGTAAATAACGATAAGTCCATAAGAATTCAGCTATTGTCCACGCTTGGTTTTTACAGCTTCCATCTTCACCACCATCGCGGAATAGTTTATAGCTTCCATTTTTAGCAAACGTTTCGACGAAGGAATTGAAGTAAATAACACCTCCCATATTGGCAATAAGGACCGTCTTTGCCTCTTCCCTATAGCCTAAATCAACCATTCCCTTTGCAACCATTGCCGTAGCAAAAGGCCAATATATTCTTTTTCCATTATGGTAGCCCTCATCGTCAAAAGTGGGTTGACCGTCTTCAAACGTACAGATTCCAGCGGCAGGATCAAAGAAATCCTGGCCTGTAAGACGCGAGACTACATCGGGTACATATTTGTCATACAGTATTGTTTCTCCATCATGGGAAGCCCATAAAGCTAGTCCGGGATTAATACTCGGAGTTTTTACTTGTTGGTCTCTGCCGTCCAAAGCATGTGCAAAGAAATGTCCTTTTTCATCCTCAAACATAAACTTTTCGTTAAACCGCTTTCTTAGCTCGATTGACTTTTCCCACAACTCTGCGCCCAATTCAGGATCATCTTCTTTTAAAAGATCCGACCACGTCCGCATTGCTTTCCATGCGAATGCCTGTGCTTCAACAAGAGCAATTGGTCCATCCGGATGCTCGCCATTTTCATCTACGACTCCATGCTTACTGTCCATCCATCCCTGATTAGTTAGCTTATTTTTACTGTACCGTAAAAATCCGTTGTTTTCTTCCATGTTGGCAATCATCCATCGTAGTGCTTCTTTAGCTTGCGGAAAGATTATATCTTTGTCTCTTTCGGAGGAGACGAATTGAGGAGTTGCGATTAGTGCAAGCGGTGTTGCATCGACAGAGTCATCATTTACAAAATATTCACCTTGCTGACGGTAAAAATTCTCTATTTCCCCCAAATTGCAGGGATTCTCTCTTTTCTTCTTAAACATCTCTTCTTTAGTAATAGCTTCATGAATGATTTTTCCATCTTCTCTTTGAAATCTCCAGAATGAAAAGACCGCCTGTTTAGTTCTACTCCAAAGCTCAAGATCAGGTTGAAATTCATGAGCGGCGAGAATGAAGCTAGCGGAAATCATTGTATCTCTTCCAAAAAAATGGTGAAAGCGTCCATCTAAAGAGGCTTTCATTCCGTCAGGTGAGAGTAGGCTGTGCATTGTGTCCCGTCCCCGTGATTCAAGCTCGCTTACCGAATCTAGGTGAATATCAGAACGAAGGCCGTCAAGTATCGCCGGTTGAGTCTTAGTCATTACTAAATTACTAGATCTTTCGGGGGCCATATTTAGCGCCTAATTTCATTCTAGGCTTATGTTCTCAGACTTGTCAAGTGTGTTTTGGGAGGATGTAAAATGATATAATTTGAGGTACTTCTATGAGTAATATCCGCAATTTTGCCATCATTGCCCATATCGACCACGGCAAGTCCACGCTTGCAGATAGATTTTTGGAAATAGCTAATGTAGTGCAGCCCGGAAAACATGAAGAACAGCTTCTCGACCGTAATCCCATCTCGCGGGAACGTGGGATTACCATAAAGCTGGCCCCGGTTCAACTCACCTACCGCGGTCACGAACTCAACCTGATCGATACACCCGGCCATGTTGATTTTTCCTATGAGGTGGACAGGACACTTTCCTGTGTAGAGGGCGTCATTTTACTGGTTGATGCTACCAAAGGTATACAAGCTCAAACTATATCAAACGCATACAAAGCAATTGAAAAAGGCCTTCTGATAATCCCGGTTATAAACAAGATAGATTTGCCTCATGCAGACGTCGACAAGACTAAAAAGCAGATGGTAGATTTCTTGGGGGTGAAGGAGGATGAAATAAGGGAAATTTCTGCGAAAACAGGCAAAAATATAGAAGAATTACTTGAATTTATAACACAACAGATTCCTCCGCCGAAGACTTATTCTTCATCTGAAATTCAGGCTTTGATTTTTGATTCTTACTACGATCCCCATAGAGGAGTAATAGCCTTCATTAGAGTTTTTCAAGGAAATCTTGAGAGGGGTACTAAATTGGAACTTGCTTCCTCAGGGCAGACCTTTGAAACCCTTGAAGTAGGATTCTTCTCCCCTGATCTTAAGCCAAAAGAGAAATTGTCGGAAGGCGACGTGGGTTATTTAATAACCAACCTAAAAGACATTCATGCGGTCCGCGTAGGAGATACAATGCGTGCAAAGGGAAGCAGGGTGCCGTATGTGCCCGGCTATAAAAAGGCCCAGTCAATGGTCTATGCTTCTATTTTTACTACCGATACCAATGATTATCTAAATCTAAAAAAAGCTCTTGAGAAGCTCTACCTCAATGATTCTTCTCTTGAGTTTACGGGAATATATAGCAAGGCACTTGGCGCAGGTTTTCGTGTAGGTTTCTTAGGGCTACTTCATGCGGATGTAGTACGGGAACGGTTGGAGCGGGAGTATGATCTTCATTTAGTTTTAACCCCTCCCCAGGTCGAGTACAAAAAAGCAGATAAACAGGGTCAAATTCTGGAGCCTTATGTAAAACTTCTTCTCGTTACACCGTCGGAGCACATGCCCGATGTGATGAGGCTTTGCGAGGATCATCGGGGAATTTTTATTACTATGGATAATAAAAATCAAATCACTCTGACTTATGAGATGCCGCTATCCGAGATGATCTCCGACTTTTTCGACCAATTAAAGAGCGTAAGCTCTGGTTACGCTTCTTTAGATTGGGAGTTTTTAGAGTACCGCAGTGTTTCTGCTGATAAGTTGAGTATTTTACTCAATGGAGAACCTGTAGATGAGTTTTCTGAGGTAGTGGTAGTCGAGCGTGCTTTTCAGACCGGAAGTCAACTTGTTAAACGGTTGAAAGATTTGATACCAAGACAGCAGTACGAGGTAAAGATTCAGGCTCATTATAAGGGTAAGATTATCGCGTCCGAAAGATTGTCCCCATTTAGAAAAGATGTCACTCAAAAGCTTTATGGAGGTGATAGAACAAGAAAAGACAAACTTCTGAAAAAGCAGAAAGCCGGAAAGAAAAAAATGAAAATGGTAGGAAGAGTAGAGATTCCAAAAGAGGCTTTCTTAAAGCTCTTCAGAAGAGACCAATAGCTTTAATCAATCGTTTTCCATTTGATATTCTCGTCTTTTTTCATAAAGACATATTGATGTTTCGCATACTGTATCTCGTTTACAATCCAGGCCTCTATTGCTTTTTCTTTACTTATTTTTCCATTAATGAAAGGAATCAATTGTTTGTATCCGATTGTTTTAAGACCAGGATCCTGTTCAGAATACCCATCCTTAAGTAGTTTTTTAACTTCTTCAACCGCTCCGTCTTTAAGTCTTTCTTTAACCCTTTTTACCACCTGTTTTCTTAATTGCTCTTCTTTTTTAAACCGTAGACCGATTATTTCGACTTTATATTTATCAATTAAAGACTTTTCTCTCACTTTTTTTACTGTTTTTTTAGAATGTGCTAACTCTATTTTGCGCATTAACCGCCTTGGATTTTTCCGATCGCTTTCGTTCATTAACTTAAATGACTCGGGATTAAGCGAAACAAGCATTTTCTGAAGTTCTCCCGCGGATTTAAAATCAAGTTTTTTTCTCAATTTCCAATCAGGTTCACCGTGAGTATCTATTCCATAAAGAAGATGTTTGAGATAAAAATAGGTTCCTCCGACTATGATTGGCGTCTTGCCTTTTTTCACCACGTCTTTTATGGCCCTTTCAGCTTTCTGAGCATACTGATAAGAAGAAAAGTACTCTTTCGGGTCTGCGACATCATAAAGCCAAATCGGAATCTTTTTTATAATGCTGCGGTCTTTCCCCGTTACGATATCGAGTTTTTTATATATCTGTCGTGAATCGCAGTTTATCAACTCTCCATTAAGCTTTTTCGCGTGGCGTACGGCAAGAGAAGTTTTTCCGGTAGCAGTTTGTCCTGTTATGACGATTAATTTCTTCACGGGTTTATTTTACATTTCCGCAGCATCAAGAAGATTCTTGTAGAGATATATTACATCTATAGGTCCGGTTCCACCGGGAGTTTCAGTATAGTGGCTAGCTACTTTTTTTATATCCTTCTCGTCATAATCACCCTTCAGTTTGTTTCCTTCACGGCGCAATCCTACGTTTACCAATACTACGCCTGGTTTCAACATACTAGCATCGATGACTTTTTTTCCGGTTGCCGTAATAATGACATCGGCCTCTTTGTAGTACTGTTCGGGATTATGGGTTTGGGAGTTTATATTTATAAAGTTAATCTTAAACTCACTCAAGGTTTTCCCGATTGGCAACCCACCGGTCTGCCCTCTTCCGATAAGCACTATTTTCTTATGCTTAAAGGCTTGTTTAAAAAATGCCGAATCACTTTTTTCAATAAAGAGATTTTTTGAGACCTTGTTTTTTTGAAAAATATATTTAAGAACGGTGAGTACTGCAAGTCCCAGCGGTGGAAAATGAGGTGATTTCTCCCTATGTTTTTCAATTTCTTTAGGAGGAGCTATGAAGTTGTAAATAGTATTGGTGTGAAGATGGGACGGAAGTGGTTGTTGAACTATCATTCCGGTTGTTTCTTTTTCAGCCGATTTTTCTTTAAGAAGCTTAATGAATTCAAAAAAAGTAGGAGTTTTTTTTAGATGAATGAATTCAAATCCAACGCCTATTTCTTTTGCGACTTTTTGCTTAATTTTTACAAAGGAGAGTTGTTCTGCTGACTCACCCACGAGAATGGTAATGAGTTTGGGAGCAATCTTCTTCTTTTTAAGCTTTGAAGCCTTTTCTTTTAAACTTTTCTTAAGAAGACGGGTAATATCAGAACATGGAACTTTCATAAAAAGTTAAAATGAGATCCCGTAATTATACCACAAAATTTGAACAAAATAAAGGAGGAGGACTACTCCGACGTCGTGTGTAAGATCAGACCAAAGCAGCGCTTGCGATCATATCATTAGCCTTGGAAAACCGCATTAGAATGACTCCTTTTGCCGATCTTGAGCGTGATGGAATGGATTTTACCTCTATCTTAACCACTTGGCCATGGTTGGTGGTTATGATAACCGTGGTTTTCTCAGGATTTATGATTTCCGAAAAGGCGATTTTACCCATTTTATTGTCTACGGAAGCTGTTTTTACTCCTTTTCCGCCTCTGTGCTGTCCCCGGAAGAAGGAAAGCTTGGTTTTTTTACCGATCCCCTTTTCTCCGATTACCAGAAGGTCTTTTACGAATTCTGCATCTGCAAATACATCGGCGGAGGTTACTTCATTGTCCTTGTCCAGATTAATGCCGCGCACTCCCATTGAAGCTCTTCCTGTCGGTCTTATTTCACCCTCTTTAAACACGATAGATTTTCCGTCCCTTGATGTGAGAATGACATTTTTCTTTCCATTAGTAAGCTTAACCCAAAGAAGTTCGTCGCTTTTGTCGAGTTTAATCGCGACAATACCATTGCTTCGTATATTGGCAAACTGTGAGAACTCTGTTTTTTTGACCACACCCCGTCTTGTCGCCATAAGAATATAGAGCTCTTTTTCCGTTATTTGTTCAGGTCCGAAGGTAAGTATGGAGGTTACACTCTCTTCAGGTCTCAAAGTAAGTAGGTTTACGATAGCCTTCCCTTTCGAAGTTCGTGTTCCTACAGGAACCTCCCATACTCTTGTCTGAAATATTCGTCCTTGATTGGTGAAAAAGAGCATATTATCATGCGCCATCGCAGGTTTAATATAAGTCACATTATCGGTGTCTTTTGTTTCAATTCCGGATACTCCCTTTCCACCTCGGTGCTGAACTCTGAAGGTTTCACGGGGAACTTGTTTTATATATCCTTCTTTTGTCATCACGACAATAACTTCTTTGTTTTCTATCAGCTGCTCGTCGGTAATCTCACCAGGTCTTGATTTGATCACTTTGGTCAATCGTTCGTCCCCATACTTTTCTTTTATATATTTGAGTTCGTCTTTTATTACTCCCAGCATTTTCATGACGTCCTTCAGAAGCCCCTCAAGGTAGTCAATTATTTTTTTAAGCCCCTTGAGCTCTTCTTCGATCTTTGAACGCTCAAGTCCTGTAAGGCGTTTAAGCTGCATGTCAAGAATCGCCTGTGCCTGTAATTCCGAAAGCTTGAATTTCTTAACAAGCTTTACTTTAGCATCCGGTTCATCTTTTGACTCTTTTATGGTTTTAATTACGGCATCGATATGATCAAGGGCAATAAGAAATCCCTCAAGGATATGGGCTCGGGCTTTTGCCTGTGCCAGCTCGTATTCGCTTCGTTTTGTGACCACGCTCACACGGTGTCTCAGATACTCTTTTAGAATAGTTGGGAGAGAAAGTGTTTGCGGCACCCCATCAAGTAAGGCGACCACATTTACCGGAAATGAAGTCTGTAGTTCGGTATGTTTGAAAAGATTATTCAGCACCTTTTTATAAGAGGCGTCTCGTTTTAGTTCGATGACTACCCGTATTCCGTCTCTATCGGACTCATCACGAAGATCAGAGATCCCGAGCACTTTTTTCTCAGTTGCAAGGTAAGCGATTTTTTCAACCAAATTGGCCTTATTAACCTGGTACGGAAGTTGTGTCACTATGATTGCCTCTCTCCCTTTGCCCAGATCTTCCTGGTCTACCTGGCCGCGAATTAAGATCTTCCCTTTTCCTGTCTCATAGACTTCTTTTATCTCTTTTGCGCCGTAAATGATTCCTGCAGTTGGAAAATCGGGACCTTTTACAAATTCCAAAAGTTCGTCTACCGTAATCTCATAAGTAAGCGTCCCGTCTTTTTGTTTTTTTGCTTTATCAATGATGAAGCATATAGCATCTACGATCTCTATTAGATTATGGGGTGGAATTTTTGTAGCCATTCCGACTGCGATACCCTCTGCACCCATCAAAAGAAGATTGGGTAGTTTTGCAGGCAGATATACCGGTTCCTGCAGTCTTCCGTCAAAATTATCCATCCAATCAACCGTATCTTTTTCAAGATCAACGAGCATTTCCTCGGCGATCTTTGCCAGCTTTACCTCGGTATAACGCATCGCGGCAGGAGGGTCGCCGTCGATTGATCCGAAATTACCCTGTCCTTTTACCAATGGATATCTCATGGAGAATTCCTGTGCCATACGGGCCACTGCTTCATAAACAGGGGCGTCACCATGAGGATGATACTTACCAAGCACTTCACCAACTACCGTAGCTGATTTTGAAAACTTTGCGCTGGAGCTCAGTCCGAGCTTGTGCATCGCATACAAGATACGTCTATGTACAGGTTTTAAACCATCGCGCACGTCAGGAAGAGCTCTTGAGACGATGACAGACATCGCATAATCCAGATATGCGCGTTTCATTTCCGTGACGATCTCCGTATTTTGGATATTTTGTCTTACTGGTTTTTCGTCGTCTGCCATATGAGCCTAAGTCTTATTAAGGGAGTTACTTTTTCAGTGCTTTCTTTATTGCGTCGAGCGCATGTTGTTTTGAAAGAAAGCTTTTCGTCTTTACCCATTTACCGGGTTCCAACTCCTTATAGTGATTAAAATAATGTTGAATTTTGTTCTTTACAATCTCATCCAGGTCTTTCACGTCCTCTATTCTGGTAAGAAACGGATCCGCCTTTTTTGTGGGAACCGCTATGATTTTAGTATCAATGCCGGCCTCGTCCTCCATCTCCAGCATTCCGATCACGCGTGATGGTATGACGACTCCCGGATGAAGGGCATACGAAGTAATTACCAAGGCGTCAAGTGGATCTCCGTCTTCACCTAAAGTCCCCGGAATAAATCCATAATTGGCCGGAAAAGCCATGGTGGTATAAGAGAAACGATCAACGGTTACGAGATTTGTATCTTTATCCAGTTCGTATTTTATAAAAGAACCTTCGGGAATCTCAATAAATACGTTAATTTCTCCTTTTGCGACATCTTTTCCTGCGGTTAGTTTATCCATAGTATTATTTGATTATACGTCCAATGTAGCCATTTTAGCATGGGTTACAATAAATTTCTTCCGTGGTGGCACTTCCTCGCCCATCAGCATGCTGAATACTTTATCTGCCTCATGAGAATCTTCCATGGTCACTCTTTTTAATATACGGACTTCAGGATTCATAGTGGTTTCCCAGAGTTGTTCGGGGTTCATCTCACCCAGTCCCTTATATCGCTGAACTGAGATATTGGCACTACCCGTGGGATTCAATAGCTTCATCGCTTTATCCCGTTGTTCTTCTGTATATGCGTACTCAATTTTTTTTCCGGATTGGATTTTGAAAAGAGGTGGTTGTGCGATGTAGAGATGACCTTTTTCAACAATATCCGGTAAATGCCTGAAGAAAAAGGTAAGTATAAGAGTCCGGATGTGTTCTCCGTCGACGTCCGCGTCGGTCATAATAGCTATCTTGTGGTATCGAAGTTTTTGATAATCAATATTTTCGCCAATTCCCATCCCCAAAGCAATTACAAGATCCTTTATTTCTTTAAAGGCGAGAACTTTATCTAAATAAGCGCGTTCGGTGTTTAATATTTTTCCACGAAGTGGAAGAATTGCCTGGAATCTCCTGTTCCTTCCCTGTTTTGCGGTACCACCTGCAGAATTTCCCTCAACTAAAAATAGTTCAGATAATGCAGGGTCTTTTTCACTACAGTCCGCGAGTTTTCCGGGAAGAGTGGCACCTTCCAAAGCTCCCTTTCGAAGAACAGCGTCTTTTGCTGCCTTTGCGGCAAGACGAGCTCTTTGCGCAAGCATTATTTTTCCAAGGATGTCTCTTCCTACTCTTGGGTTTTCTTCAAAGAAGACATCAAGGTATTCGGATAGTGCCTGTTGTACAAATGTCTGTACCTCAGAGTTTCCAAGTTTTGATTTGGTTTGGCCTTCAAACTGAAGATTGGTAGAAGGCATTTTTACGTAGACAACCGCGGTCAGACCTTCTCTTATGTCTTCTCCGGTCAACGCTTCTTTGAGATCTTTCTCGGAAAGAATACTTCTCGCATAATTGTTTATAGATTTGGTAAGCGCGATTCTAAAACCTGTCAGATGGGTCCCCCCCTCTATTGTATTGATGACATTTACAAAGGACATAACATTCTCGTTGAGGGAATCATTAAACTGTATTGCTACTTCCACCTCTTTGTCATCAGACTGTTTTTTAATGTAGATGGGATCATGGACTACTTTTTTTCCGCTATTGAGTTCTCTGATAAGAGACAAAATTCCTCCGTCAAAAAAATAAGCGACATTATCCTCAGTTTTTTTATTGACTATCTGAAATAGAGTGTTGCTTATAAGATAAGCCCTCTCTTTTACCTGCTTTTTAAAGGCGTTGTAATTAATCTCAACGGTTTCTTTAAACACCTCTGAATCAGGAAGAAAGGATATGGCGGTTCCGTTTTTGAAAGGAAAACCAAGTGTAGATTTGTCTGCTTTTTTGACGGCATACAAGGGCTTTCCCCGTTTATATTCCTGACGGTACAGTTGTCCGTCTCTTTTTACCTCGACGATTAGATGTTCTGCTAAAGCATTTACTACGGAAGCTCCTACTCCATGTAGACCTCCGGAAACTTTGTACGCGCTCGTAGTGAATTTTCCACCAGCATGAAGCTTGGTCATTACCAGTTCAAGCGCAGAGACCTTATGTTTGGGATTTTTTTCAACAGGAATTCCTCGACCATCATCAAAGACTGTAAGATAATTATCCTTTCCTACTTTTACGTGGATATTTTTACAGTGGCCTGCAAGCGCCTCATCAATTGCATTGTCGACGATCTCATTAAGACAGTGGTTGACTCCTACTTGAGAGGTGGAGCCAATATACATTCCGGGTCTTTTTCTTACTGGTTCTAGTCCCTCAAGAACTACGATAGACTCAGCGCTATAACCCGAAGAAGACTTTTTCGCCATTTGATAATTATACTGAAAAAATTATTTCAATTCTACCTTAGCTCCTGCTGCTTCAAGTTTCTTCTTAGCTTCTTCAGCTTGATCCTTTTTAACGTCCTTTAGAATATCCTGTGGTGCAGATTCTGCAACCTTTTTAGCTTCCATAAGACCCAAATTAGGATCGATTTCACGAATAGCCTTAATGACTCCGAGTTTGTTGTCACCGGATGAAGTCAATACTACCGTAAAGGCAGTTTTTTCTTCTGCCGGTTCACCTGCTCCTGCTGCTGGTGCAGCTGCTGCTGCGACAGGCATTGCTGAAACGCCGAATTTTTCTTCTAAATGAGAAGAAAGATCTGCTACCTCCATAACAGAAAGTCCCTCAATCTCTTTTGCGATTTTTTCTACTTTATCTGAAAGTTTTTTGTCCGTCATAATTGTCACCCCCTTTTAACTAGCTTGTTTTGCCCTTTGGCCCAATACATAAACCAATTTACTAACTCCAAATTTCATCGAATATACAAGTCTTGTAGAAGGAGCCTTCATTGACCCCAGTAATTTTGCGATAAGGTCTTCTTTGCTTGGGAGTTGTGCTATTTGGTTCAATATGTCTCCTGTTTGAAGCTTTGCTTCCAGAATACCGAATTTGAATGAAAGTGTCTTTTCAGCCTTTGCAAATCTGAAAAATGCGGAAAGTCCTTTGTGATAGTTTTCACCCAAGATAAGAACAGCTGAATTTTCCTGAAGCGGAAGAGCATTTTCCTGAAGGTCTTTAAAGCTTTTTTGTTTTTTTGCAAGACGCTCTATAGCTTTTTCAAAAAGAGTATTCTTGACAACTTTAAAGACGGCCTCATCCTTTTTTAGCTCCTTCCTTAGTTTTTCAAGGGTTGTGTGAGTGGTATTCTCAAATTTGATCAGTGCGAAGTGTTTGGCTTCGGTTAAAAAGTTGGAGAGTTCCTCGACGTATGTTTTTTTCTTTTGGCTTGGCATATTCTCACTGCTTGGGACAACTGGTTTTACTCGAAATCGAAACCCAAGGTCTTGGTGAAGATACTATTGTATCAGATTAAAGATCGCTAAGCAATTCCTTAAGGGACTTTGATTGCTGATCCTTCTCGTTTTTAGTCTTTGCTTTTTTGATAGATATTTTCGCCTTCATTTCCTCTGCTCTTTTCTGTTTGGCCTGGAAATTTTCTACTCTACCTTTTGTGTCTATGAAGCGGTGTTCTCCCGTAAAGTATGGATGACATTTGGCGCATACGTCTACTTTGATTTCTTGTTTTATAGAGCGCGTGGTAAAAGTATTACCACAGGCACATATCACCTGAGTATCACTAAAAAATTTTGGGTGAATATCTTGTTTCATAATCATAAATAAATCCGTGGCTAACGTGAGACCTCTATTATAACAGACTTAGGCAGTATATGTAAACACTTTGTCCCATTTTCCCTGCTCGATCACATCTTCAAGGTTATGAAAGCTTTTTCCGAGTCTGTGGTCGGTGAGCCGGTTTTGAGGAAAGTTATAGGTTCGAATCTTATCAGCACGTTCACCCGAGCCGATATTTTGGACATATGAAAAGATCATTCCCTTCTTCTTCTCTTCCTCAAGTTGATACAGTTTTCCCAAAAGGAGATCCATGGCAATTTTTCTGTTTGCTTCTTGATATCTTTCTTGGCTTGAAGTGACTACTATTCCAGTTGGTTTATGGGTAAGTCGTACAGCGGTAGATACTTTATTCACGTTTTGTCCGCCGTGTCCTCCTGCTCGGTAAAACTGCCATTCCACGTC
>CAYGGJ010000028.1:0-10810 GCA_964349415.1 uncultured Gammaproteobacteria bacterium
CAAGATGTTCTCGAAGATGTTTCGATATTTTTTTTTGCGTCATGACAAAATATTATAGCATCAAGTATGTAGCATTTAGCATATAGCAATAGCAAAGAACAATAATCCTAAATACTGAATACTAAATTCTATTTACGAAGGGATTACTTGTAGCGGTCTCGGACCTGAAAAAGGAAGTAAAAGCTGATGACTGCTCCAAGAAGCGCTCCTCCGATATTAAAGCTTACGAGATTTGAAAGCAAAGAGACCAAAGTGGACCAGTATGCAAATCTCCATCCTTTGACTGATCGGGCAAAAAGACCGGGAACTGCCATTGCTTCCAAAACCAATGCTACTGCAAGTACAACCATTGAGACGGTGTAGTTTACACCAAAGGCAACTCCTGCCTGCGGGCCTGCCAGAAATGACAATGGTCCGACAATTGCGCCTAAACCTAAAGCAACCAATACTAATGGAAGAGTTATGATCAAACCAATTAAAGTAAACCAAGGAGCAAGCGCTACGATGATATCTTTTATGTTGCCGGGAAGTTGAGGAGCCTTTTTACCGAAATATTCATTGAGAGTTTTTTCCAGACCGCCGAGAGACTGTTGGAGATTTTGATTATTTGTGGCCATCAAGCTCAATCATATGATAGCTTTTTTTGTTTGTCAAGAGGTAAAATATATCGTCTATAACCCACATCCATATGTTTGATACCCACTGCCATCTAAATTTTCAGGCCTTTGACGGTCAAGTCGAAAAGGTTGTCAGAGAAGCCCAAGAGAAGAACGTTTCCCATATTCTCATTCCCTCAACTGATTACGAAACCTCAAAAAAGGCAGTGGAAGTAGCGGGAAACTTTCCCCAAATTTTTGCGGCGGTTGGAGTGCATCCACACCATGTTTTTAAGTTTCAAATGGAGGACAAGTCGGTGTCCTTGAATGAAGAAATAAAAAAAATTGGAGAACTATTAAAGGATAAAAAAGTCTTAGCAGTTGGCGAAGTGGGAGTCGACAGACATTATTACGAGAGAACCAAATACGATAAGTATCAGGTAGATGAACAATTTATTTCTCTACAGCTTGAGGTTTTTAAAAAACAGGCAGAATTGGCGCTTTTCCATAAAAAGAGTTTAATTCTTCACAACCGGGAGGCAAAAAAGGACTTTCTGGGTGTATTAAACAAAATCTGGGACAAAAAACTGGAGGGCAGGACGGTTTTCCATTGTTGCGAGCCGGATGACGAACTGCTTACTTACGCAAAAGACCACAACATATTCATTGGTGTCGACGGCGACGTGACATACTCAAAAGAAAAACGGGAGTTTGTTAAAAAAATTCCGGCAGATCTTTTAGTTCTGGAGACAGATGCTCCCTTTTTGCTTCCCGAACCCTACCGTTCATACCCACGGGATAAAAAACCTATAAACAAGCCCTCTCATCTTTCTGAAATCGCCGGTTTTATCGCTAAGCTTCGTGAGGTATCGCAAGAGGAGATTGCTAAAATAACTCATGAAAACGCTTTAAGATTATTTGATCTATAATGTAAAGTCAGATGGAACCGTCAGTTACCCGCACACTTCTTATTCAGAAAATTATAGCTCTTGCTGTGACCCTAGGCTTGTTTTTTTACATAAACAATGCTTATAACTTTATGCTTGCCGCAATTGTTTTGGGATACGGACATTTTTTCATGGGCTATTTTTATAAGCTGATGTCGCGCAGGATAAAAGTAAGAAACTTCTTGATATTTATAGCAATGACCGTGGGTCTTTTTGCCTTTTTTTATAGGATTGACTTCCCGGATTACCGTATCGAATCCTTATTATTTGTCACTACAGTTTATGCGATCTATCATACTATTACAGACGATCAGTTCACGCTAAACTTCTTTAAACCCGTCTACACAAAATATCAAAAGACACTGATGCTTATGTTGATTTTTACCCTGACGGGACTTCATACGCATTGGCAGTTTGCTTCACCATTTGCGCTTATGTTTATATTGCTGGGTCTATACTTTTTTATCTACTATTTTTATCTGACCTTCCGTGAAAGCAGAAAAATTCCCGGCACCGATTATCTCTTTTTGGGACAGGGACTTTTTGCTCTGGTTCTATATGCTACGAACTATCAGATTTATTTTTCGCGGATGATAATGGTCTCATTTATCGGAGTTTATCATTATCTGCTTTTTTACTTCCATTATTATTCCAAGATAGTATCCAATCCCAACTCTCCAAATATTTTAAATAGAAAACCGATCTACCTTACTTTAGTAATTCTTTCAAACATTTTTTTTGCAGGACTTTATTTCTTCACAATAACCACCCGCAATCAACCTTTGAGTTACTTTTATGGTTATAATCTGTTCTTAGTACTGACCCTCATGCATTTTATAAGTTCGACGCGTATTCATGAATTTTTTACACTTTTGGAAATCTGAAAAAGACAGGATTATTCCAAGTCTTCTGTTTCTAGGCTCCGTTACACTGGCATCATTGGGACTTTACGAGGCGTCAAGTTTCTGCATGTATCTTTTTCCGGTACCCTTATATTTTCTTCTGAGGAGATTGAAAGGGTGGGAAACCGTGGTTTACGGCCTCAATTACGGATTATATCTTGCTTTTCCGACATATCTCTGGCTTACTAAATTTGAACGGTTTGATCCTTTTATCATGGCAGAAATCGGGTACGGTATGGCATTTCTCATATCGTTTGCGGTCGCTACGTATCTTATGCGCAGATATCCGAAGAAGGAATTTTTACAGATCTTTGGATTTGCTTTAGTTTGGCTTATCCTGCAGATCGTCATGCATTACGTAGAGGTTCTTGGTTTTGCAAAAGCTTTCATAAAAATCTCGAATACTCCTACATTCTTTGATTGGGTCTTGCCGTATCTGGGGACAGGTGGGGTAGAGGCATTGGTTCTGGGATTTGGATTTTTGCTCGCGCGGTCCATCGAAATATATCTTGAAGGAAAGTCATTGAAGAAACTTTTTTGGTATTTCGTGGTCTTTGCGGTACTGATTGTCTTTGGGATTTTTCAGGTTTTTACCACTCCCCAGCGCCGGGCAGATAAAACAATACGGGTTGCCGCAGTTCAGGGAAATTACGGTATTGACTGGTATGCGCGAGTCGAACAAGCGGATAGTATCCTCGATTTTTTTTTAAAATCGACGAGGGAAGTCGCGGACAAAGGAGCTAAAATTGTCATCTGGCCGGAGTATGCAGCTGCCGTAGATATTCTTACAGAGCGCCCTGACATGAGCAAGAAGATTGAGCAGATCTCCAAGGAACTGGATGTCGTCATCGTGATGGGAACGTTAGAAAAGGCTGACCCCACAGACCAGACAGACAAGGGCATAGGATATGATCTAACCCTCGTATATGATCCGGATAAAGGACGTCTTGAGCCCTACCGTGCAGTTTATCCTTACTCAAGCAACATTTATCATGGAACAAAAACAATGGTATATAGGACAAAATACGGCAACTTTCCCGTACTTTCCTGCTTTGAAGTTGCCAGGCATCGTTTTGTGGCAGACTATTTCAACAAGGGTGAACCTATAGATTTCATAGTTGCTATCGCCAACAATCAGGTCTTCGACGGCACTTACGGAGCAAACCGTCTGAAGAATCATGCAAGAAGAGTTGCGGGAGAAAACGGCCGCTTTCTAATGTATGTCACCAATACTGCCCCCACTACGATCTACGATAATGAGGGTGATATCGTCGCCGCAGTTCCGTATCAGACTCAGGGATATGTTATGTACGATATTGAAAAAAGAGACAATGTAACTCTTTATTCCCGGTTTCAGGATCTGATTCCTTTGATAGTATCCGCAGGCATACTTGGATATGCATTCTTCGGTGTTAAAGTAGCTTAGAAATATTTCTTTGAAAGGTTTCGGGAGCAACTTTTTTTGACTGCTCCTTTAGTTTCCGCGAGATCTTATTGCGGCTAATTTTATCTGTCATGAGTTTGTGAATTCCGTCTGCTATTGCTTCTTCATCGTTGTGATCTACAAAAACGGCAGCATTTCCCGCGGTTTCTTTGAAGACCGGAATATCGGAGAGGACTGAAGGAGTCCCTTGCGAGGCAGCTTCAAAATACGAATACCCAAAGCCCTCATCACGGGACACAAGAAGATTGCACGAAGCTTTTTGGTAAAGTGAGAGAAGTTCTTCATCCGAAACATATCCCGGGAAGATGAAGTGAGGATCATCTTTTGCGATCTCAAAAAACTGTTTTAATTCCCTTTGCCAAGGGTGATCGAGTCCTCCCATGGTATTAAAGACCTTTCCCACGATGACGCATTGAACATCGGCAAGAAGAACAGCCCGTGCCATTTTTGCCAGATTTTTATTCCATGTCGCATCCCCTACATAAATGCAAAATGGTTCGGGTGAACGGTCGCTCTTATTCTTCCCAAAAAATATTTTTTGCAGCGCCGGATAAATAATCTCTATTTTTGCATGGGGAATTTTTAATAATGACATGAGGTCTTTTTTACTTGCTTCAGAGTCTGTGACAATTGTGTCGTAATGTTTTAAAGCCTGCTTGTTGGTGAAAATATTCAACTTCCCCCGTACTCCCGAAGGAAAATGCTCGGAGTATTTAAGAGGGATCAGGTCGTGAATTACGGCGATCTGTTTTTGCACAAACCTCTTGTTGATTAACGGAGCTGTAAGGAAATTAACAAAAGGATTTATCAAGACATCATGTGAGGAAGCTTCAGAAAGATCACTGGTGAATAGAGCGTTGGGAAGAGCTTCCTTTAAAACCTGAAGGTATCGTCCGATTCCCCGCACCTTGCTCAGATGATCAGAAGTAGTCGTGTCGTAGACAATAACTCTGGAAGACATGAAGTTATTATATAATGTTTTTTCTATGTCTAAAATTATTCTTTCTTCTTCAGAAGTACGCGGCCTTATCTTGGAAAATAGATACAAGGTAAATCCTGATGCTAAATTCATAAGCCGGTGTATCGACGGGGGATATAAAAACGGGCCCAATCTGCCGGCGCTTGCGATAGCCGGAGCCGATGCAGGAGAGCTCGCGGTGATATTTGCGACTGCAAACACATACGGATTTAAACTTCGCGAGGAGAAAGTCTTTGAAACTCTTTCTCAGGTAGTCGGAGGGGTAAACAATCTCCGATTTCACACCATAGAAAACACAGAGACATCTTTAAAAGGATGTGGATATATAAAGCAGTTGTCTTTATCGCCCGAAGATTTTCAAGTAACTTCAGAACAGGTAGCTTTTATAACAAAAAAGGCAGAAGAAGCAATTGCCAAAGGGGCAATACTGGCAGAGGTTGACGCAGAGGATACGGAAGGAGCCGTTCTCGTCATCACCGGTCCTTATGGGGTTTTTCCGCAGTATGCTTTCGAGACGAGTAAGGGAAAAATGAGAACTCAGGTTTTTGAATTTCATCAAGGATTGGTTGACGAACGGCATAAAACTCTTTCCAAAGAGCTGGTAAAAAATAGAGCAGTTGAATTATATGAAGGATGCGATGAAGAATATTTATATGAGGTTCTCTCATCAACGACAGAGGATCATTTTATGGAAACAGCAAAGCGATTGGCGCAAGGATTGACTATTTTTTCTGTTGTATTTGAGGAGGGCGGAGATTTTACCCTTGAAGAAACCGATACGATCAAATAGTATGTAGCATTAAGCATATAGCTGTAGGTTTTATTCCCTAACTACTGAATGCTAAATTCTAAAACTTAAAAGTATGGTAATAGGTCCCAAAAAACTCTTACAGCTCGTTAAAACTAAAAAACTAGTCGAGAACTTAAGCGAACGTGAACTTACCAACCCCGAGGGAGCTGGCTTTGATCTGCGGCTGGGTGAAGTTTATAAGATTTCAGGTAAGTCTTTCTTAGGTATTACCGAAAGAAAAACAGCAGATATAAAATTGGTTGCTCAGTACAAGGAAGGAAAGAAAAAAAATTCCATTACCTTTAAACCCGGCAGTTTCTTTTTAGTAAAAACCATAGAAACTGTAAATATGCCAAAAAATATTACTGCAAGTATTACTCCACGTTCCACCACCTACCGGAGCGGACTCTTTTTAAGGACGGGAAATGTACCTCCCGGTTATAGAGGAGGACTTATTTTTGGCCTTAAAAACGAAGGAAATGTTCCTGTGACTATCGAGATGGGAGCGCGCATCGTCCACATCCAATTCCATGAAGTAAAAGGTGGAGGATCGATGTATAGAGGACAGTGGCAGGGCGGACGGATTACTGCAAAGAAAAAAGAAACGCAGGTGTAAGCAAGCGTATTGAACCTCTCCCAAAAAAATAGTATCCTGTACAGGCAATGGCAACCAAAAATTCTCATCCGGAACAACAATATCTTGATCTTCTTAAAGACATAATGGAGAATGGCTCTGAAAAGAAGGAGTTTAACTCGGGTATCGGCCTTCGCAGTGTTTTCGGTAGACAGATGAGATTTGATCTTTCAAAAGGTTTTCCGCTTCTCACTACAAAAAAAGTATTCCTCAAGGGAATTATTTACGAGCTTCTTTGGTTTTTAAAAGGAGACTCAAATATAAAATATCTGGTCGAAAACGGAGTTCATATCTGGGATGAATGGGCATACAAACCATACAAAAAAGAGATGGAATCGGGAAACGAGGAGAAGTTAACGCCGGAGCAGTTTGTCCAAAAGATCAAAGACGATGATGTATTTGCAATGAAATGGGGAGAGCTTGGGCCGGTATACGGGAGTCAATGGAGGCGTTGGCAGACCTCTGACGGCAGAGAGATTGACCAGCTCGGATGGGCAGTAGAAAAACTTAGAAAAACTCCCACCCGCAAACACGTGGTCATATCCGCATGGAATCCCGAATTTATCTATGAGATGGCAGTGCCGGGCAAAGCCATGGCGCTTCCTCCATGCCATACCATTTTCCAGTTAGATGTACGGGAGGGAAAATTATCCCTACACCTATATCAACGTAGTGCCGACACATTTTTAGGAGTGCCTTTTAATATCGCAAGTTATGCGCTTCTTACAATGATGCTTGCACAGGTGGTCGGATTTGAACCGGGAGAATTTGTACATACGTTCGGCGACATACATGTTTATGCAAATCATTTCGATCAGGTAAAAGAACAGTTAAAACGTAAACCAAGACCCTTTCCTACGATGAAACTTAATCCTAAAGTAAAGGACATCGACAAGTTTGAGTACAACGATTTTACTTTAGAAAACTATGATCCCCATCCTCCTATTAAAGGCGAAGTTACGGTAGTCGGAGGATTCTAAAAAAAAGCATTCAGCATGTAGCATATAGCATATAGGGTCATTTTTCCTAAATGCTAAATACTAAATGTTAAATACTAAACCAAGAGTAAGTGCTATTGCGGCACTCGCAGAAAAATCCAGGGCTTTGGGGAAAGACAATCTGCTTATCTGGCAGATACCCGAGGACATGAAACGGCTTCGGGAAATGACCATGGGGCACTCGCTCATCATGGGAAGAAAGACCATGGAGCATCTTATTACTGTTGCAGGCGGCGCATTGAAAGGAAGGACAAACATCGTAGTATCCCGAAATAAAGATCTGGTTTCTCCCGGATTTATAATCGTCAGCTCGGTTGAAGAGGCAATTGAAAAGGCAAAACAGTCACCCGGTGGAGATGACGAAATCTTTATTTTCGGAGGAGCACAGATGTATGCGTTGGCGCTGCCTTTGACGGACAGGTTGTATCTTACTGTGATCAAAGATGATCCTGAAGCAGACGCATTTTTTCCGGATTACTCAGAGTTTACAAAGGTGATTGAAAAAAGTGAAACAAAGAAGTTTGAAGATCTCGAATTCTATTATTTAACCCTCGAAAGACCGTAGTTTCTTTTCTCATTTACAAACTTGTTTCAGAATCTGGATCCTGAATCTAGTTCAGGATGACCTAAAAGTCACTTAAAGATCAATGAGCTTTCAACAAGCGGGAATAGTTTCTCTTCAACCGCAAGAAAAACCGGTGTTCCAGAAAATGGATTCCGGATCTTCAAGTAGATGTATTTTTGGTTGCTTACCTGTCTTGATTTTGCCTGATAAACTTGATTTTGGAATCTAACTTCTTGAGTGGCTACTGTTTTATCCTCAAAAAACGACGCAAATGAAGGTGTTTTCCCACAGGACACTGCTACAGCCAGATTAGCCTCTGCGCTTAATTTTGCCTCATCTGTGGACTGTTTTATGACGTTTACTGTGGAGGGATGGAGAAGTTCGAATCCGCATGTTTTATTGACATACGTGGTAAATCTAAGAGGGGATTTGGTTGCAGTCGGACCTTTGGGCGTGAGACTGAGGCTGAGAGAAGTTGCCTTATTGGTCATCTCAACGCGCTGACCATAGCGTACTCCTACAATAAAAACGAGGGCTATCAGAAGTAATAATATGAGGATAAACGGACCTTTTTTTGATCTCATGTTCAGCTTCATTATAGCACAACATTGCAACTGCTTCTGTGATATACTATAAGACTATGGCAGATATCGAACGAGCTTTACGTGGTCCAAATCCGGATTTTCCAAGAGGAAAAGACATTGGCTTAAAAGTCCTTTTAGATGATTTGAAAAGAGAAGATTTGACTCAACATGAAGGTGTAATGACGCCTATCCGCATCATGCTTTCGCGATTTTATGATATTTTTCCGTATTTCCAAGCGGAAGACGTACGTGTAGGAAACTCAGTTGAATTTATGAACAGAATATTAAATTCAATGGGTGCCCGCATAGATGTTTTGTTTGGGCAAAGTAGCTCTCCGGATATAAGACACCTTCTCGTAAAGGAAACACAGTTAACAATACGGTTATTGGATTCGGCAGCCGTTGATCCACGTGATGAGTTAGATTCAGCCGTAGATCCGGTAATTTCCCCCCTTACTGAACTTAATGGGATTGAGAGACGGGCACTTCGTGATCTTAGTATCGGTGCAGCCTCCGGTAATAAGGAGTTTTCGGTAAAAGCTGCTGAAAGATTTGTTCGTGATGCATCGGTTTACTTTCCTCCGGATAGAATACCTGAGAAGCAAAATGATGTCGGGGACGACTTCATCCACTTTTTATTACTTGCAGATTATAGTCATCCCAGAGTAGCAGAAAGACCCCTTATGAGAAAACAGGGTTGACAAAGGAGAAACAACTTTTGTATACTAGGTCTCGGTCCTCCTGATGAGATAGGCAAATTGAAAACTTTTTCTTTACGCTATCAGAAACTAGGGTAAGTCTTTACAGACAATGAGAAGACTTGAGCTTACGACATTTTGTCGCAAGACAGCTTTTCCCCGTTCCTTTTTCAAGGAAAAAGTTTCACTTTCCTGCTTGTCAGTGAGGATCAATCTGTACTTACCGTAAGATAATTATTGCATCGTTAATCTTTCCGTATAAGCACAAGAGCAACTATATATTTGTATATTTTTGAATAGACTGCTTCTGATATGACATATTTCGACGAAGATAAAAAAACCGAAAGCGAAGAAAAGCTGGACGTAAAAACTATGATTGACCCTATTGAAGAACAGGTCGTAACTCCTATGGAGCCACGAGACAAGCAAGACCGACCGCAATCTTCCCACAGAGAACACAGAGGAACAAGGCGTTCAGGTGACGGCGGAGGTTCCCTTGAGGAAAAACTTAAAGACGACCTGAAGCTTAGCTACGAAGCCGAAGGAATTCTTGACGTTACTGTAGGAGGCTATGGTTTCCTGCGCAAAGATTACGGCATCAATCCCAACGAAGACATATATGTCTCCACCTCTCAAATACGCCGTTTTTGGCTTCGAAAGGGAGATTTAGTCGAAGGATTAGCCAGGCCTCCAAAAGAGGGCGAGAGATTTCACAGCCTGCTTCTCATAAAGAAGATAAACGGGAAAGAGATGAATGAAGAAGAGTCCCGAAAAAGGCCGAGTTTCGATCAGTTGACCTCGCTCCACCCCAATAAACAGATTAGATTAGAGACCACGAAAGAGGTTTTATCTATGCGTATAACTGATCTGGTTGCTCCGATCGGCTTTGGACAAAGAGCGCTTATTGTGTCCCAACCAAAGGCCGGAAAGACGACTTTCCTTAAAGAAATGGCTGAGGCTATAGCTACCAATAACCCAAAGGTAAAACTTATGGCTATTTTGATTGGAGAAAGACCTGAAGAGGTAACCGAGCTTAAAAGATTTGTGAAGGGGGAGGTAGCGGCTTCTAATTTCGATGAGTCGCCACGACAGCAGGTAAAGGTAGCAAATCTCGCATTGGAACGGGCAAAAAGAATGGTTGAGATGGGTGAGGACGTGGTGATGCTTTTAGATTCAATCACGCGACTTGCACGTGCGTACAACTTATCGGTAACCGGTACGGGAAGAAGCTTGTCCGGAGGATTTGATCCTTCAGCTCTTTTTCCGGCAAAGAAGTTTCTCGGAGCTGCCAGAAACTGCGAAGAAGGCGGAAGTCTAACCATAATAGGAACAGCCCTTGTGGGTACGGAATCCCGTATGGATGATCTTATTTACGAAGAGTTTAAGGGAACAGGAAACATGGAGCTCCATCTAGATAGAAAACACGCAGACAAACGTATTTTCCCTGCAATCGACGTTGAGAGATCAGGAACACGTCACGAAGAATTACTTTTTACCGAAGATATGTCTAAGAATGTGACAACCTTAAGAAGAATGCTTGGGCTTCTAAATTCCGAAGAAAGAGTGATGATGTTGATAGATAAACTATCCAAAACTAAAAACAACGAAGAGTTCATAAAGAACCTATCTACCGGCGGAGGCCAGAGATAACTGCATCAAACCATAATATTTCT
>CAYGGJ010000028.1:10820-11226 GCA_964349415.1 uncultured Gammaproteobacteria bacterium
GCGTAATCTAAGTCATTTTTTGACCCAAAATCCACGACTCGTATCTCAAAATAAAGTATCTAAACAAGAGATTTACGTAGCGGATCATTATGTTTTGAACAGTAGCTTTTAAATTCACTTCTCCTTGACAAAAAGAGGCTAATCCAATATACTCTCTACTAGTATTAGGTATATTAGCCTCAAATTATGTTAGATAACCGAATCAACAGAATTGTGGGTCAGCTCAGGGGAATTCAGGGTATGATCCAGAAAAAAAGGGATTGCAATGAGATTCTTCAACAAATATCTGCCGTGAAAAAGGCCATAGATAGTCTTTCTAAGGAAATTGCTACATCGACAATGCAGCGTTACATCGCTAAAAAAGACACGCAAAAGGTTGATCAGATCCTGGAGAGGATTATTAATA
>CAYGGJ010000029.1:0-9911 GCA_964349415.1 uncultured Gammaproteobacteria bacterium
GAATTATTATGAGGAGATCTGTTAGATAAAGAGTGGGAGCGAGATAGTCAATGCGGATTCCGGAGATAAACGAAAATGGAAGAAAAAAATGTTTTCCAAGTTGCGTCGGAAGAAGCAAAAGAAATAAGAAGATGGCTACAGTATTAAAAAAGTCCCAACTGACTTTCTTTTTTTTTGGGAACCTCGCTTTTTTCTTCATGATTTAAAAAGATTGATACTTTACCAAAGACGCCGTCGTAACCAGGGTCCACTTTTACGTTTCGCTCGCGCATATTCTGGATTCCCTGAGCAAGCTTCAGGCCTCCCTTTTTTTCGATCTCATCATACGGTTTTTTAAGAAGAATATCAAATTCAGTCCCCATGGTATCGGTCGCTTCATAATAAGCTCTAATAGATTTTGTTGGAGAATGATCATGCGTTTCCATAAGTATTTCAAGTAATGGAACTGCAGAAACAAAAGGAATCCTTTTCTTATCTTTATCATAGACAAACGTTAGTCCGGAAGAGTTTTTTAAAAAGGCTAAATCTTTTTCCTGCAATACCTTACTAGACAGATCGCGCACCCGATTTTCAACGCCGATCGTTAATCCTCTAGAGCAGACGGGACAGACAGAACCCTTTTCAATTATCTCTTCCGGTGTGTAGCGTACATTACAGTCTCTGTGCCCGTTCCAATGATACTTCCCCTCTTCGGGAAAAAACTCGATAGTGTAGCCAATCTTTAATTTCCCTTTCGGATTTTGTTTGATTGCGTTCATAACATCCGGATACGTAAAAGAACCATTCTCGTCTTTCATAGTGAAAACAGTGGCCTCTCTACCCATTTTTGGTCCGGAGTGTGCATCCGAAAAAGAGAGTATCGAGCGATTATTAAGTTCAACTATCTGCCAATTCATAATAGGGTCCGATGATAGACCAGTCTCTATGGCATATACGTATTTTGACAAATCAGCAAAACAATCATCCAATTTGTCAAAACCGGATTTTGAGCCGTATACTCCAAACCACGGAGTCCACGCATGTGCGGGAACAATAAGAAAGTTTTCATCTATCGAAAGGGCTATTTCCAAAAGATTTCTTGATGAGATGCCCACAACAGGCCTCCCGTCTGATAGAAGTTTCGCGCCCATTGAAAGAAGCTTTTTGTTAAATTTTTCTACAGCAGAAAGATTTGGCGCAAAAAATAAGTTGTGAACTTTGCGTGCCATCCCACTCCCTTGAGAATAAATACTGCTTATTTCTGTTGAAAGAATGTAGGAAATATCTTTTACCCCGGCGACAGAGTAGATACCTTCTTCAGTCTCTTTCAACAATGAAGAAATTTCCTTAAACCAAATTGGGTGAGTCCAATCGGAACTCGATACAAGGTGAATTCCCTTTCTCTTTGCCCAATTTCCAATTTCGAAAAGATCCATTTTTTGTGAAACAGCCCGTGAATACCTGGAATGTAAATGAAGATCAGCTATTATTTGCATGCCGAAATTGTAGCAGAAAAGCAGTTGAGGCTACAAAATGAAACATGTAGCCTGAAGCATGAAACAAACATTTCATCAAAAACTACAACAGTTAATGGACGAACTTGTTCATTTTACCTATGATTTAACCGAAAACTTTCCGAGGAAAGAAGCATTTGGATTAACGAGTCAACTAAGAAGGGCCGCTTTATCTGTCATTTTAAACTACATTGAAGGGTATGCACGCCAAAGAACTGCTGTAAATAAAAACTTTCTAGAGATTTCATATGGCTCCTTGAAAGAAACGAAATACTTAATTAAGTTTAGTTTTAAACGAAAATACATAACGAAGAGTCAATTCCATCGAGCTAACAATTACTACGAAGAAATAGCGAGAATGCTTTGGGGCACTCTCCGCCAGATTAATCCAAAGAAATAGATTGCTACAGGCTGCGTGTTTCATGTTACATGAGATGCTCTTGCAAAAAATATAGGCGGGAATTATGATCAATTCATTGGAAAGGGGGTGATACTTATGATGGCAGATGTAACAGTAAATCTTACGGCAGTTTTAGTCGCAGCAGTTGCAACTATGGTCGTCGGGTTCTTATGGTATTCACAGCTACTTTTCGGAAAACCTTGGATGAAGCTTGTCGGGATGACTCCAGGACACATGGAAGACGCAAAGGCAGGTATGGGAAAAACCTACGGACTTAGTTTTCTGGGAAGTCTGGTGATGGCATATGTATTAGCCAATGTAGTAAGCCTTACAAACGCAGTCAGCTGGCAGAGTGGAGCTATGGCCGGGTTTGTGATGTGGTTGGGATTTGTTGCGACCACCGGAGCCAACGAGTTTATATATGCAGTAAAACCCAAACCCTGGAATTTGTATCTGATAAACCAGGGATACCAGCTTGTAAACTTTCTTGTGATGGGAGCAATACTCGCAACCTGGGTATAAATTCCTAAGCTTTTGGAAAAGTTCAACTATAGGATATTATATTGGATTGTTGTATCAATCCGCTCTCTAAAATACCCCAAAAAGGTCCGCCCAACTTAGTTGAACAAAAAAAGCTCATTTGAGAGCATGGCCCCGTTTATCAAAAGTTAACACATGCAAAGTTTCTTTTCCTTGTAAGTATTGTATCCTTCTCTAAAAAGAAATCCTGCGATGGCTATCCCCGCTACTGCATCTGCCCACCAAATACCGTAGAAATAGTTAAGACCGAGTCCAATGAGCATAGTTATAGACATAAAAATACAGGCAAGTGTCTGTTTGGAGTCGGCAACTAAGCTTCTGATATGATTATCCATCCCTATAGACCTCTTTTTTTTATACAGAACAGTCATAACAGCTATGGAGACCAGAGCTATGACTACTCCCAAAAGACTGTGTTCGGGCGCTTGATGAGCAAACAGTCTTTTTATTGCCTCGTAGAAGACATACGTTCCAAGAATGAAGAAAGTGTAAGAAATAAACTTTATCGTTTTGTTCTCTGTCTCGTCAGTATCACTCTGTGAAATAGTGCTGTTTTTCCTAAATCTCCATATAAGAATAAGGCTCGATAGGCTTTCAACAAAACTATCTAATCCAAATCCAATAAGCGATATGCTTCCCGTAAGTATACCTCCCCCTACGGATATTAAACCCTCAAGTATGTTGTATATAACAGTAAAGTATGCGAGATCAAGAGTTTGTTTTACTGGTGATCTGTTTATAGACATGACAAGTTAAAGTTTATCTGAAATTTATAAAATAAAAGATTGAAACAATCAAAACGTGAAGGAACGCAGTTATTAAGCCCGGGACATACTTTTTTTTAAATCTCCACCAAATGACATGTTGAATGCCATTTATAAACATCAAGATAAGAAAAGATATTTGAAGAGCCTCCCGGTATGGAAAATCCTTGTAGAGATACACTCCAATCCAGAATAGACTAAAAACTACTTCAAACAGGAGAAAAACCCAGAAGGGCATCGTGGACAGATACCATTTCTTGTGAAATCCGGTTGAAAGTTCCTCCACTGAGTGAAAAAGTTGCGTTATCAAGCTGATAATATAGAACGTCTCAAGGTGCTGCATAGATGTAAATATATCCTATTGAAATCAAATATTGTACAGTATACAATATCCCTATAGGGGGGATATATTAAAATATGGCATATCGACCAAAAGACACAAAAGAACGAATACTCCACAGGCTCAAAATTGCTCAAGGGCACTTAAAGAAAGTTGCCGCAATGGTTGATCAAGATGAATATTGCATCGACGTTCTTCATCAGTCCCAGGCAGTTCAAAAAGCTATAAAAGAGACAGACAACCTTATTCTTGAAAATCATCTCAAAACTTGTGTGGCCGACGCTATAAGCGAAGGGAAGAAAGAAGAAGCGGTCTTAGAGATTATGCAAGTTTTCAAAAAGAATCAATAAGAAAGAAGGTGAAAAATATGAAAAACGAGAAAGCTATTTTATATGGAATAATTGGTCTTTTTGCAGGGGTTCTACTAACTGTTTTTATAGCATCCAGCGCAGTAAACACCGGAAACACCGGGATGATGAGCATGATGGGAATAGGATCGCAAATTGGTGGGACTCAAAATATGATGTCAGCCAATATCGACCGTCATTTTATAGAGCAGATGATTCCACATCATGAAGATGCTATTACAATGGCAAAATTAGCACAAACCAAGGCACAACGGCCGGAAATTAAGGAGCTGTCAAAAGCTATTATTGAAAGTCAGAGTAATGAGATTGACGATATGAGAAGTTGGTATAAGGCTTGGTTTGGAGAAGAAGTACCAAAGGACGAGCAAGTGATGGGAGATCATGGTATGGGACAAAGAATGGGTGCTGGTATGCATATGGGCATGATGGGAGACGAGACGGATATGACAAGACTGGAAGATGCAGAGGATTTCGATAAAGTATTTATCGAAGAAATGATTCCTCACCACCAGATGGCAGTAATGATGGCTACCATGCTTGAACGAGGCACAAACCGCACGGAAATGAAACAGTTGGCGAAAGATATTAAAGAGGCTCAGACCAAAGAAATCAATCAAATGAGAGAATGGTACAAAGTTTGGGGTTATTAATGATGAGCTTCGACAAGATTGCGGTCGCCATATTCAGCGTAGCTGGAATGGTCTTTACATATTGGTTCTTTTTAATGAAGAAGGATGATATTGTTATGGTTTCAGACTCCGTTAGTATTGTGGTCGAAGGCGGTTATTCTCCCAGTGTTATTTCTATTCCAAAAGATAAAACTACCAAAATTTCTTTCTTACGAAAAGATTCTTCAAGCTGCTTAGAAGAAGTTGTCTTAAGCGAATTTAAAGTTCGTCGCTATCTACCGCTTAATAAAAAAGTCACTATAGAAGTTACACCTAAAAAAGAAGGAACATTTCCGTTCTCGTGCGGTATGAATATGTTCCATGGGAAAATAATAGTCAGATGATCACCAAAAAAACATTTACGATAAAAGGAATACACTGCGCCTCATGTGTCCATACGACAGAAAAAGCACTAAAAAACACACCGGGGGTTAAAGATGCTGTTGTTAATCTTGCAACCACCAAAGCTACCGTTACTTACGATAATGATGATTGTACGCCGGAGCAGCTGGCGGATTCGATAGAAAAGACGGGATACAAATTGGAGCTTAAAGAAGAGAGTGAACAAATTCAAGAGGAGGAGAAAAAGAAGGAACTAAAAGTATTAAAAACAAAAGTTATAGCGAGTCTTGTCGTCGGAGCGATGATCTTCTGGGGAAGTTTTCCGGGCCTCATGAATACGGCACCCGAATTATTGAGAAATTTTCTCATACAGCTTCTTCTGGCAACTCCAATTCAGTTTTGGGCAGGAATAGATTTCTACAAAGCCACCATTCCAGCGCTCCGAAATCGAACCGCCAACATGGATACATTAGTAGCCTTAGGTACAACAGTAGCCTATGTCTATTCCGCTTTCGTTACATTCTTTCCGACCATTGTAATGGATCTCGGTTTAGATCATATGCCCTATTTTGATGTTGCGGTTATTGTAATAGGGCTAATTCTTTTAGGACGATACTTTGAAACAAAAGCAAAAATTGGCACATCTACTGCCATTAAAAAACTGATCGGACTTCAAGCAAGGACAGCAAGAGTTGTACGGGGGAATAAAGAAATTGATATTCCAATAGACCAGGTTCAGATAAATGATGTAATCCGGGTAAGACCGGGGGAAAAGATTCCCGTTGACGGCATAATAATCGGAGGAGAGTCGTCGGTTGACGAATCGATGGTAACTGGAGAAAGCATTCCGGTTGATAAGACAAAAGGCGATGTAGTAATAGGAGCGACTATCAATAAAACAGGGACTTTTACTTACAAGACAACGAAAGTAGGACAAGATACCATGCTTGCCCAGATTATTAAATTAGTTCAAGAAGCTCAAGGGAGCAAAGCGCCTATTCAAAGACTTGCAGATGTAGTTTCCTCGTATTTTGTACCAATTGTGATAATGCTGGCTTTTCTCACCTTTGGCATATGGTATGTCTTTGGTCCAACTCCGGCGTTTTTATATGCGCTGCTAAACACGGTTGCGGTGCTTATTATCGCTTGTCCCTGCGCTATGGGACTTGCCACTCCTACTGCCATAATGGTTGGGACCGGAAAAGGAGCAGAACATGGGATTCTGATAAAAGATGCTGAAAGCCTTGAAATTGCACATAGTATAAACACGGTTATTTTTGACAAAACCGGAACGTTAACAGTAGGAAAACCAAAGGTTACAGACTTTGAGTATATGAACAATATTGAAAAACTTACAAAACTAAACAAAGACTACATTTTGTCTCTCGTAACCTCTCTTGAAAAAGGCTCCGAACATTCATTGTCAGAAGCAATAGTTGCGTACGGTAATACAAAATCTAAGAAATATAACGTCAAAAGTTTTAGTGCTGTTGCGGGACACGGAATTAAGGGAGTAGTTGACGGAAAAAAAATAGTGGTGGGTACAAGAAAATTTATGGAACAAGAAAAAGTCATGCGTTGCGCAGAGCTTGATAAATCAGCCGACACACTAACCACGGAGGGAAAAACATTAGCCTATATAGGAGTTGATGGTAAAAATATGGCTCTTGCTGGAATCCAAGATACGGTGAAGGAAACGGCATTCGAAGGCGTACAAGCATTGCAGCAATTAGGCATTGAGGTGGTGATGATCACGGGAGACAATAGAAGGACGGCAGAGGCCATAGGTAAAAAAGTTGGGATAAAAAGAATTCTGGCAGAAGTTCTTCCTGACCAGAAAGAAGCGGAGGTTAGAAAAATACAGAAAGAGGGAAAAAAGGTAGCAATGGTCGGAGACGGGATCAATGATGCGCCGGCCTTAGCTGCTGCCGATATAGGTATCGCGATGGGGACAGGTACGGACGTCGCCATAGAAGCTGCCGACATAACTCTTGTGAATAAAGATTTAAGAACAGTCGCATCCGCCATCAATCTATCCAAAAAAACTATGAAGACTATCAGAATGAATCTTGTTTGGGCCTTTGGTTACAATATTATTTTGATTCCTGTTGCCATGGGGGCACTCTACCCGGCTTTTAAAATTCTCCTTAACCCGATCTTTGCATCTGTTGCCATGGCAACAAGCTCAATCTCAGTGGTTGCCAACTCATTATTACTAAAACGTTATAAAATATGAAGTACTTTATTTTTCTGGGGATAGGGAGTATCTTAATTGGCACAGTAGTCTTTTTAGTATGGAAAAAGACACCCTTAAAAAACTCCAATACTATTTCTACAATCAAAAATACAGAGTCTCCAGCTGCAGATGATTCTTTCATAGAAAACTTGCGTCAGAAAGAATATGGAGGGGGAGATATTAAGATAGAAAAAAACCTAGATAGAAATGGCTCATATACTACTTACCAAATTTCATACTCCTCAGATAATCTAAAAATCTTTGGGGTAATGAATGTACCCAAAGGGGCAGGACCATTTCCCGTTGTCATATTAAACCATGGGTATTTCAATCAATCATCATTTACATCGGGTGACGGCACCAGCGGTATAGCAAATATTTTAGCGACGAAAGGCTACCTCACGCTAGCTTCTGATTACAGAGGATTTGGAAAATCAGAGAATGATGAAGAACAGTCACGTGGTCATAATCCTAATTACGCAATTGACGTTCTTAATCTCATCGCGTCGACAAAAAGTCTGCAAAATGCTAAACAAAACAAGATCGGGATGTGGGGACACTCAATGGGAGGTGAGGTCTCTTTGCGGACAGCCGCGGCAACGGACAAAATTAAAGCTATAGTTCTTTGGGCACCAACAAGCGCAAGAGCGGAAGATAATCGAAACTTCTACAGCAGAGGGAGAAACACCTCACCTTTACCTAATCAATTCGATACTGCTGGTTCATCGTCAATTGATTATTTAAAATACATTTCAGCTCCGGTCAGCTTACATCAAGGATTAGCTGATACCGAGGTCAAACCTGAATGGTCTAAAGAACTAAGAGATGCCTTAAAGAAAGAAGAGAAGCAAATCGAATATTTGGAATATCCAAGTCAGGATCATAATTTTAGAAACCTAGGGTGGGACGATATTACAGAAAAAACTCTCGATTTCTTTGATAAATACTTAAAAAGGTCTTAGCAAGCCAGACTATTCAGCTTGTATTGCATAGTTTGTGGTTACTACCTTCCCTTCATGTTGGAATTGAGTAAATATTCTATACACGCCTTTCTTTGGAAAAGTAGTCGCGAATGCGATCTCGGGTCCGGCGCCTTTCCCTTCCAACGCATGTGTATGAATAAAGTCAAGTGTTTTTTCCTTAAGAATTACGCTATGACCTAGCGCTCCTAAATAAGTTTGTAGGTTTGTAACAAGAGCACCGTCTTTGCTTATATTCAAACCGTATGTCAGTTCTCCTTGTGCTTTGAGGCTCGCGGGAAATGAAAATTTAACATCATACCCCTGGAAGGATTTGCTGGTCTGTATATCTTGGAGTACGCTTTCCGCTTTGTATTTTTTCAGATCTCCTATTTCAACATCACGCGCGGCCGTAACGGGGAGCTTTTGAGGGTTTTCGTCGGAGGGGGTGAAGTCTGGAAATAAACGATAAGGACCATCGGTCGGGAATGTTGCACTAATAGTAAACTCACCTGTTTGTGGATTAAATTCTGGATGAAGATGTTGGAAATACTGAAGATCGTGTCTTACTGTAATAAAGTGCATTATCTTCTCATGGACTACATCAAAGTTTTTTACAATTTCCCCTTTATCATTTTTTAACTTGTAAGTGATTCTTATAGGTTTGTTCGGAACAACATTGTCTAGGTTAGTTACTACCTCCATTTCATAGCTTCGATGGCTCTGGGTAGTCGAAGTCATATGACCGCCCATACTATCATTTTGGTCTATCATACCCCTCGGCTCTTTTTTTGGGACCAAAAGACTATTAAATCTACTGTCTGTCGCGAAAATAAATACAGAGATAATTACAATTCCTAAAACAATCAAAAATACAGGTTTTTTCATGTTATTTATATGTTATTTCTATGATGTCTTTGTCTTTCATTAAATAATTCTCAAAATCTTTATTTTCTTTGCCATTCACCAACATTTTAATTTTTCCACCCTCTCCGTTTGTCTTGTCCAGGATTTTTGTTGAATTAAACTCTTTGCCCCACGCTCTAAAAAAACGATCAAGCTTGGTATCGTCTTTTGTTACTACGCCAGATGCCTCCATATGTACTACACCGTCTTTCGCATCTTCCTTGTGAGTATGAATCTTTCCGTGCACGGCTCCTAATCCTATCTCCGGAGGGATTTTTTGTCTTTCACCGTTAATAGTAATTGTTAGCTTTGGATGCCAATGTAAACCATCTGACGTAACTATTTGTTCTTGTGGGACGGCAGGAGCACTCTGCCTGGAAGCAAAATAAAAGCCCCCGATTAATATTATTGAACTTACTAATATCGTTGCCGAAATGATTTTTGCGTCAGTGCTTATGTTTGTAAACATTTCAATTCCTCCGAAAATATAACAAATTTTTTCTACAGATGTTTGGTAACTTTTATCTTTTCATGTACCGCAACTTCCGCCGCCTTCTTGTTTAGGAATAAGGTTGGGAATTTTAGCAATTTCCTGGCCAACGTTTTTGTTCCAACTACTTATGGCTGAATAGTTAAAATCCATTACGAGCTTTGGGTCAACGTTTTCCCATTCGGTATCTTTGATGATTTTGAAATATAAAGCCGTTTGGATATAGTTATCCGGAAACCAAAAAGAATTAAAGGCGAGGGCTTCTTTATAAACCTCGTCTTCCGATAGACCTTGTGATACTCCAAGTTGAATCAATCCAAGTAGAGCAGAGCCATGATTGCAGTCTTGAAAGAAGGTTGAATTATCACAACAGGGACGATAGGTATTTTCAGCAATTCTTGTTAC
>CAYGGJ010000030.1:0-9850 GCA_964349415.1 uncultured Gammaproteobacteria bacterium
AATGAGAGCGCGTCAGCAATACCGCCGTTGGGTTTTTCCTGATATGCATACTCCAGATGTTCTATGCCGAACTCTTTTCCGTTTTTTAAAACATGAATAAAGTCACCCGAGTGAGGACCGGAGACGACAATCATAATGTCTTTTATTCCCGCCTTTACAAGAGTTTGTATCGGGTAAAAAATCATCGGCTGGTTATAAACAGGGAGTAGATGTTTGTTGGTGGCATAGGTGAGTGGGTATAAACGTGTCCCCAAACCTCCTGCTAAAATAACGCCTTTCATAGTTTAGAAAGAAAACAAAACTGTCAGTAAAATAAGGATACAAAAGCCTATCAGGATATATTCTATCACATTCTTAAGATGGAGCGATTCTTCCCTCAAATGGTGCAAAATACCCCAGATTATGTAAAAGGAAACAAAGGTAAGAAGCACAAGGAAGCTGATCAATTTTTCTCCCTGAAAAGCTTTGAGAAACAGTAAAAAAAATACACTTCCTGTTATAAGCACAAGATAGTCAAAAAATGTACCCGCCTTTTTTTTCATAGATTATATAATCGTTCCTTTGGTAATAAACAAAAGTATTCCAAAAAGAACTGCGATTAAAAAGATAAAATGAGCCAGACTTTTTCCGTGAGCTCTGATGATGTTCATCCGGGATGCTACATATAGGTCAATTGCGACAACCAGAGAAAGGAAGATTACGAAAAGCGATATGAAATAAACAGAGGTTTTTGGCACAGAAGCCTCTACGGCTTTTTGACTGGACAGAATTTGAGAGACTCCTTCCCCGGTTACTTGCTCCTCTTGTTGGGCGATCGGTGAAGGGGCAGATGTAGGTCGGTCTGCTACGGGGATAGCAGATGGCTTTCCAAATATTTGTACTACCAAAGTAGTCTGCTCGCCATTGAGAACGCCGTTTACGACAGCATAACCTGCCTCCGTGTATTCGGGACGTAAAATATTATCACGGTGTGTGGGCGACTGCATCCATGCATCAACTACATTTTGAGAAAAAAGAAAATTCTTTGCAAGATTTTCACCTGCCAGCTCATATGAATATCCCGATCCTAAGATAAAGTCCCAGGGGGTTCTTCCGTCCGGTGCAAAATGAGCCCAGTAGTTTTTCTCAAACATGTCCTCCGCCTTTTTTTTGGCGGCATTTGATAACTTTTGGTTATATACGACAGGTGAAAGATTATTTTTCTGCCTTTGAGTATTGGTAAATTCATTTAGTTTGACTGCCGTTATATCGGTTGCAATTCCTAAGATTCGGTTAACGTTTCCTCCGAAATTTCGCATTACAAAAACCAGTACGAATGCCAGCACAAGGTAATATGTCAGGAAATCATGGTGGAGCGTCTTTGCGCGGAAATTATTTTTTTCGCTGGGGATGAAGTAATAGTGAAGACGGTCTTTAAGATTTTTTATCATATGGTTTTTCCCAAAAGACGGGGTCGTCTTTTAATATACATATACATAATAACAATACCTGCCATATCAATTAAAACATCGCGTATTCTACCTTCTCTTGTCGGGATAAATGTTTGGTGAAGTTCATCCGAGATAGCGTACAAAACGGAAAGCAAGAAAGCGTAGAGAAAAACATACCGGATTTTTTTACTTGAGTATTTGGTTGCCCTCAGAATTAGAAAGAAGAGGATCGCATACTCTACCATGTGGAGAAATTTAAAAATAACAAAATTGATCACGGGTACTTCGGCTACTGAAATACTCGGTCTTGCCGATAAGGCAAATATCAGTGCCATCCACAAAATTACCGGTCCCCACAGCACAAGCAGTTTTTTCATTTTCGTCATGAATCTTCAGGAAATAATTCCTGCTTTTATTTTAAGAAAAACGGAGAATATAGTCAAAAGGCTATAGAAGAAGGAGAGCGTTGATAGTGTTTGTGAAAGCTTAGGTTCTTGAGTCTTCGGATTAATGTTTTGTTGGCCTAGTATTTCACCTTGAGCGGTCTGTTTTGATTTAAACTTTGCCGGGCTTGTCTTATTTTCCAAGCCTCTTGACGAAGGCGCTTCTTTCCGTGTGGTTTTGGTAGCTAAAGGCTTAGTTTGAGTCGTTGAAGGACTTATTTTTTTCTCAGAAGAAGCGATAGTGTTTGCCGTAAGAACACACTGGCCGTTTGGCAATCCGTACGTAGGTTCTTGAAGGCAATATATCTTTGTGTCGAAACTAGTCCTCCCCCATGTTTTCCCTTTCTCGGAATATAGGTAATCGAACTTATCTTTTTCTATCTCAAATGTGTCAAGAAGGCGGAATGAATCTCCATCGTTGTTAAATAAGGAAGTCCCCAGCTCCACCACAGAATATCCACGGGAAGGAATAGTAATGGTAAAAGTTTTGGGAGTTGATCCGCCGTCTTCAATGTCATCCACGGACCACCGGATTAAGACAGCGTCAAAATCATTATTGTTATATAACTCGATCCACTCCTCTTCTCCTGTTTGAGGGTTAACCATTACCTCGGAAATATAAATGTTTTCTGTAATCGTTGTTACCGCGGGAGTGGGGCTGGGTGAGGGCGCGATTGGAGTGGGTGTTAAAGAAGGAATTGGTAGGACAATACATGAGTTTGTTGAATTGTTGAAGAATCCAATGTCTGCAGAGCCTGTTGCCCGTAAACCCGTGCCATCCGGGATTCTTTTAAAACTAATTCCCGATCCGGAGCTTGATTTGTAGGAAAACGAATCAATGAGGATGGCGCTTGAAGATGTAGGTAGATGAGTATTGTCGTAAAGGCGGATTGTGTCGGTCGAAGATTTGTTTAAATTAAAGTCCGACTCAAATACACTGCAAGAATTCGGCGGGATAATTGTTGGAGGAATTGTAAAGAAAGTGCTTCCTCCGGAATCGTCGATAAACCATCCGGTAATATCTACAGATTCCAGTCCGGAATTAATCAACTCAACTTTTTGAAATGGCTCTATTAAAAATTCATTTATTCTGACATTAAAATCTGCAAACGCCGGCTTGGTGATCAAAACAAAGATAAGAACAATAAAAGAAAAAACATTCACGCTCTAAAAGTAGAGAAGGATATTTGGTCTTTCAACAGACTATGAACAACAGTTAGTTTACGTAGACGTGAAGGTAAAGAGTTGTTATATTAGAATCCTTATGAACAAGTTTTGCGTATGAAAGTGCGCAGCCTACTGAGTAACTTCCCCGAAAAAGTTTTCCGTCAGCGACAGCCTGGACATTATTGCCCCCACCAATATCAATTCCATTGTGAAAACGGTAAATAGACCCGACCCAGGTATTTCTCACAGCCCAAGTTTCTCCGTAGCCTTGATAGAATTGAATGCTGGGACTAATCGGCCAATCCCATGAGCCTGAAGGAGTCCATGGATCTCCTCCTGAATCATCCGAATGGTCAACAGGTTTTAAGTAGTTGAAGGGATTACTTACGCCTCCACCTTCTTGAACGATGAAATGAAGATGTGTCCCTGAAGAATTACAAGAAGCGCCTCCAATAACTGATGCTATGCTGTCACCTTTTTTTACATCACGTAATTCCGTTTCAGTACCGGCACCCGCGACGATTCCCTGAATGGCTGCAAACTCGGATCTTGCTGCAGCAAGAAGATTTTGGTAGGTGCGTTCGTCACTTTGAGTTTGTGTGAGTAGCCGTTGTTTTTGACCTTTCTGACTATCAAGGTCTGCCTTTTGCACTCCTAGTTTTGCTTCAAGGTCTGCGAGCTCTATTTTTTTTTGTTCCCTTAGTGTTCTTTGTTGTTCAAAGTTCGATTTCGCCTGCTGTACCTGGAACGCGACCCGTCGGTCATTTTCCTGAGTGATGCGTGCATATTTCAAACGGTTTGACAGTTCCGCTGCATTTTCCGCATCTACAAAAATGTTTAGGAATGGAATCTCTCGACGTTTATAACTCTCCGCAATTTTTCGGACCAGAAGGTGGCTGAGATAATCAAGAGAAGTGTTTAGTCCATCGATCTTTCCGGCGAGATTCTCAATCTCATTTTGAGTTGTAATTATATCTTGTTCAGTTTGCTGGATCCTCAACTGCGTGAGGTAGATTTGAGTATCCATGAACTGAATTTGTGATGAGAGCGACCTTTTTTGTTCTCCAAGACTTGAAAGCTTTGATTCGTATTCCGAGATGAGCTTTTTACATTCATCAGCATTTTTACAGGTTTGGGCCAAAGAAGGAACGATAGTAAAAAGAAGAAGTACTATTCCAAGAAAAACGCCTGTTTTTAAAAATTTCATTGGTCACCTATGTATTTTGAGGTTGAAAAGTAGTTTCCCACGAATCCTATCAGGACTCCAAAGAAAGCCACAAAGACATATGAGAGCGCGATGAATGCGGGTGTTGGCGGCCATACATAAAGATTTAATCCGGATAATCCGTAAAAAGCTAAACGCGGCACTCCCGCAAGATATGATGTGAGGAATGGGTAAAAAGAAAAGAAAAATGCATTGAAGATAACAAAGGCCAGCGTTCCCGCCACCAGTCCGAAAAGCGCTCCTTCATAAAGGAAAGGTTTCTGCACGTAAAATTTAGATGCTCCCAGTAAGCGCAGAAGTTCGATTTCATCCTTTTTTAGCGCTATTTTAAATGCGGTTGTGGTCATAAGCACTATGAACGAGACTACCAGCAAAAAGACGAGGATGAAAATAGAGGCCCGCCGCATCACGGTTGTGAGGGCAAGTAGCTTGTCTATGATATCTTTTTGGAAGAGTACTTCGTCGACTCCCGGCTGCCTTTTGACAAAAGCAGCTATCTCCGTAAGATAGGCCGGCTGCTTTGCAAAGATTTCCAGGGAAGGAGGGAGAATATCTGCGGTAACCATCTCCAATAAGAGAGGATTGTTTCTGTTGAGGTCCTTATAGATTTTTAGCGCTTCGTCTTTTGAGACGTACTTTATGGAAAGTGCTTTGCCCGACTCATTTATCTCATCGCGGATTTTGAAGATTTCACTTTCCCTTGTAGTCGTCTGAAAATAAACAGTGACCTGTGGTTTGGTTTCCACAAAGGTAAGAATTCCGTTGAAAAAAGAGGTGAGGTTAAAAAAGAAAAGACTTAAAAATAAAGTAAAAAACAAAATAAGAAACGACGCAAGCGATTGAAACGGGGTTCTCTTTACTGATGTGATTATATCTTTCATGCTTCGTATCCTCCCTTTTTATTATCCTTGATAAGTTTTCCGTCTTTCATCACAATGACCCGTTTTCTCAAACTGTTTACGATATCGGTATTGTGCGTGGCAAATAAAATGGTTTTGTCAGTCTCGAGCTTTTTAAAAATCTTCATGATATCCCAAGCGGTTTTCGGATCCAGATTTCCCGTTGGCTCATCTGCAATGATGATCTCACGGTCTCCTACAATTGCCCGTGCAATGGCAACTCTTTGTAGCTCTCCCGCAGAAAGTTGGGCAGGGAAGACATTTGCCTTTCCTGAAAGATTCACCAGATGAAGGGCTTCTTTTATTTCTTCGGATATTTGTTGACTGGATGCGCCAAGAATCTTAAGACCAAGAGCAATATTTTCATAAACATTTTTATCGGTCATAATTTTAAAGTCTTGAAAAACCACGCCGATTCTTCTTCTTAAGGCTTCTACGTTGGTAAATGTTTTGTCTGAAAGATCTATGTCATCTACTACTAATTTTCCGGAGGTGGGAATGAGCTGTCTTAAGATGAGTTTAAGAATCGTAGTTTTTCCGGCACCTGAAGGCCCGACAAAAAAGACAAACTCATTCTCCTTGATCTCAAAGGAAACGTTCTTGAGTGCTATATTGCCAAGAGGGAATTGCTTGCTGACATCGTCGAACTTTATCATCAGGAAAAAACTATTTAACTTCGATATATCCTACGTCCATGAGCCACCCGGCTTTTTCAGCCGTGAAGGTTTGTCCCTGCACTTTGACTTTCTTGCCTATGTATTTAGACAGATCAACTGTGCTGGAAGTGAGATATACATTTTGAGATTCTCCACCAGGTCTTTCAAGGTGGAAGCTTCCTTCTCCTTCAATGCCCCCTTCTTCCAAAACTCCTTCGGCGCTATCAGGAAAGGTTTTTTTATCAAACACACCTGCTTTTTCTTCTGCTTTTCCATCCGAATTTTCTCCGGAAGATGAAGATTGGGTCAATCTGGTTGCGCCATATCCGACTCCAGTGCCAACAAGGATCACAAGGGCAAAAAAGAGAAATACGACAGGAAGAGAAAGCTTTTTCTGAGAGGTCAAAGGTTTAACAGGAGTACTGTTTTTTTCCATACATAAAAGGGTAGCAACAATTGTAAGAAATTACAAGTCTTTAGACCTGTTTTTTGAGATAGGCTTCGATGAATCCGTCGAGATCTCCGGCAAGTATATTATCGGTTTGATTGCTCTCAAAATTGGTTCTCAAATCCTTAATTAATTTGTAAGGGTGAAGGACATAAGAGCGTATCTGCATACCCCAGCTAGCCATCTTATCTTTCTTATGTCCTGCGATGGCTTTTTGCTTATTTTCTTCTTCAATCTGCCAAAGCTTGGCACGCAGAAGCTTAAGGGCATTTTCCCGGTTTTGTCCCTGTTGTCTTTCCGTCTGGCAGGTCACTACAATCCCCGTGGGTTTATGGGTGAGCCTGACCGCTGTAGATACCTTGTTAACATTCTGGCCTCCGTGTCCTCCTGCTCTAAAAAACTGCCATTCAAGCTCATCTTCCTTGATCTCAAGCACCTTTTCCTCGACCATAGGAAGAACCTCTACCATTGCAAATGACGTCTGTCTGAGGCTATTGGCATTAAAAGGGGACAGTCTTACTAGTCTATGTACGCCTGCTTCTGCTCTCAGATAGCCAAAAACGTATGGTCCGTGTACATTTAATATGACGCTTTTTATGCCCGCTTCTTCTCCTTCAACCCTGTCAATCTCTTCGTACTTCCAGCCCTTTCTCTCAAAATATCTAGTGTACATCCTTAAAAGGATTTGGGCCCAGTCCATGGCCTCGGTTCCACCTTGTCCGGAGTGGATGGCAAAGATTGCATTGCCCTTGTCAAACGGGCCTGATAGAAAAAGCAAGGTCTCATATTTTTTAATCAACTCTTCCGCGTCACCAAATGCCTTTTCCTCAAAGTAGAGACGAAGCATCTCAAGGTCTTCAATCTCTTTTTTTAGGAAGTCTATACGTTTGGAAACCTCGGCCGCTTTTGCCGAATCTTTCCAGAATTCCTGATCATAAGTCTGCTTTTCAAGCTCTGTAAGTTCCTGCTGTTTGCTACCTACATTGGTTTTTTCTAAAATGTTTCGGAGCCTTCTCTCAAGCTCTTTCTCATGCTCTTCCATAGTGGTTAATTATAATACACGGATCGGTATGAAGCTTTTCACTTGAAGTCGGAGCCTACGATTATGACGACATCGGAAGCATCGTCATCCGCCAAGGTAGTCTCAATCTTGGGGTTGTCGGCAGAGTCGGCGATATCCTTGGCTACGATATTTGCATAAGAGTTGGTCGATTTTTTAGTCTGAATTATGGTTTGCGTGAAATCAAAAGTATCAGCATTTCCGGTTAATATCTCCTGGTAGCCGGCTTCTCGCAAAAGATCCCGGACCTCAGTTGCTTTTCCGGCAGTTCCCGAGCCATTAAGTACTTTTATCTTGATTTCCTCTCTTTTGACTGTGGGAGTCGGAGAAGGTGCGGTGGTGGGTTTGGTTGTCGGCGACGGTTTGCCCAAGGAGGTTAGTGACTTTGTGTCAATCTGCGGTAGCTGTATGCCTGCAAAATTAAACCGTGAAAGTCCGATAAACGCTAAAAATGAGACGGCAAAGGCCAGAAAAAAGATTCCCACCTCTTTTCTAAAAATAGGAATTTTAGGAACTGAAAAAGAAGGCTTGCTCCCTTTGGGACGGAGAGGCTTCTTTAAAATTCGGAACTCTTTGTTTTCCTGAGAAAAGACAAATGCACCGAAACACGAATCATAGGAAAGTATGGGAAAAGGTTGGTCTGTTGCGACAAGGGCTTTTAAGTGGTCGGCGTAAAAGTCGGGGATGATTCGTTTTAATGGATTGGTCCAGACACCAACGGATTTCGTAAAGGTGTCTTGCCGCACTGTTTCTGACTGTTCGCCCGAAAGCAGTATCCGGTTTAGCTTAATGCCTTTTGCTTCAAGCTCCTCAGCTTTCTTCTTTAGGATTTCATCAAGGGGTTCGGTTGCTCCCAGAGTCTGTGTCCATTTTTCCGGGACAAGTAATCCGCCCGAATCAAAAACATAGCCTGAGATTATATCTTTTGCGTAATGTACATATAGAATATTTTCTTTCTTTTCTTTCCGTAGTGTTTTTTCAAAAAGTTTAAAGATTGCTAGTGTCTCGGGGAGCAGGATGCTTAACTTCAAACCCAAGAGTTGTAATACCTCTGCGAATTTACCCAGCGTTTCCTCATCAATCGCATAATACGAAATCTGTTTTTGCTTACTGGTATCTTTTACAAAAAAATCAGAGTAGTAATTGACCATGCTCTCGGCAAGCGAAGCCCTTGCTTTATCATCGACAAACGAATTAATTGCAGCAGGTGCGATATCTGAAGGGACGTCTGCTTTTAAAAAATGAAATGTTTCCTGGGGAAGGATAAGGCAAACTTCTTTTTCTTGAGGTGATGCAAGATAATTTATTCCCTCTTTAATTGCAGATGCAAGAAAATCAACACTATTAACACGGCCCCGATTGAGAAGATCGATCTCATGCCTTTTTTCAAAATAACCGACCTCAAACTGACCCAAAAGTGTTTTTTTTAACGCGAGAATCTTGATCTCATTTTTATCAAGCGAGACATACAGCATGAAAGTAATTATAAATAGATAGGTCTATAAAAAACAAGTCTTCCTGTCGTAGTAAACCACTTTTTATCCTGTTAAAATATGGCCTGTGAATAATAGCGTTGATGAGGTTAAAAAACGGATAGACATCGTCGAATTCATAGGTTCCTTCATGACCTTGAAAAGAGCAGGGCGCAATTTCAAAGGTCTATGTCCGTTTCACCAGGAAAAGACTCCTTCTTTTGTAGTTTCTCCGGACAGACAGATCTGGCATTGTTTCGGGTCGTGCAACGATGGGGGAGACGCAATAAAGTTTCTAATGAAGTGGGAAAATATTACCTTCTTTGAGGCTCTAAAAGAACTTGCCGAAAAAACCGGAGTGAAGCTTGCCAATATTGCCTTTGAGGATAAACTGTGGCAGAAAAAGGAGCGATTCTTAAGGATAAACCAACTTGCAGCCGAGTATTTCAACTACATACTTTTTAAAACAGACTTCGGAAAAAAAGCTCTTGCTTATCTAAAAGATCGGGATATTCACGACAAGACTGCCCAGAAATTTCAGCTGGGTTATGCTCCTCAATCGTGGGACTCTTTATACAATTTTTTGAAAAAGAAAAAGTTTGAAGAGAGCGAGCTTTTAGAATCAGGACTTGCGATACGGGGAGAAAGAGGAGGGTTGTATGACCGTTTCAGGGGAAGACTTATGTTTCCGATAAAAGATCCGCGCGATAATACCATTGGTTTTTCGGGGAGAAATCTTGACGAGGAAGAAAAAGAAGTGAAGTATATAAACACGCCGGAAACACCGATTTATCATAAGCGCGAAAGTCTCTATGGTATAAACACCGCAAAGGATTCGATTAAAAAAACTCAAAATGTTTTTATCGTTGAAGGGGAGTTTGACGTGATCGCTCCTTACCAGAACGGATTTTCAAATTTCGTAGCAATAAAAGGATCCGCCTTGACCCGCGAACAGCTGATGCTTCTCAAACGTTTTACCAAGAGGGCCACTCTTGCTTTGGATGCGGATTCTTCGGGAGAAGAGGCAATACGCCGCGGGATAGAAGAGGC
>CAYGGJ010000031.1:0-9689 GCA_964349415.1 uncultured Gammaproteobacteria bacterium
ACTCACATCTTCCCGTTGGATAAAACTAAGATTGAATCGCTGTTTAAAAAAGATAAGAAATACATACTTGTGGAAAACAATTCTCAATCCCAATTGGGAAAACTTTTACGGCAGGAAACAGGAATAGATATTCCAAATGCGCTTCTTAAATACGACGGAAGACCGCTTTGGAAAGAAGAGATTTATCAGTTTGTAAAAAAAAGCTAGTATGGCAACCATAGAAGAATTTTCAGCTTATAACCCCACGTGGTGTCCCGGCTGCGGCGACTGGGGTATTGGTATGGCGATAAAGTCGTCATTTGCACAGCTTGGGCTGGATCCATCTTCATTGGGGGTTGTATTTGGAATTGGATGTTCGGGGAACATGAATGATTTCTTGAACGCTTATGCTATCCACTCTTTGCATGGTCGATCTTTACCCAATGCAATAGGCTTGAAGCTTGCCAACCAAAAGATGCCCGTGGTCGCAATAGTAGGTGACGGAGACTGTTATGGTGAAGGAGGAAATCATTTTCTGCATGCATGCCGTGGAAACCATGACATAACAGTGATTATTCACGACAACGGTGTCTACGGTTTGACTACGGGGCAGGTGGCCCCCACAGCAGATAAGGGTACGAAATCCAAATCAACGCCTACGGGTATTATCGAGACACCTGTGTATCCGCTGACACTTGCGCTTACGCAGGGTGCAACATTTGTAGCCCAATCTTTCGCAGGAGATCTACTTCACATGGTCGATACTATAAAAAAAGGCCTGAATCATAAAGGTTTTTCTGTCGTAAATATTCTCCAGCCGTGTGTGACCTTTAATAAGGTAAACACCTATCAATATTATCTGAAGCGCAGTTATAAACTACCAGAGGATCACAACCCTGCAGATTATAGAAAGGCGATTGATAGGGCGCTTGAGATGAATTATGAAAAGTATCCTTTGGGCGTCCTATATCAGGTAGAGAAGCCGGCATACCACGAGCAGGTAGCACGGGAAGATAAGGACAAATCGCTTGTTGAGAAGCAAAGATTTAATAATTCTGATATCCTTATAAAGGAATTTGTCTAAGCTTAAGCTTGACAATTAGCAATGATTAATCTATACTGCTAATATGGCCTTATTTAATGAAACGCCAGATAAAAAACAATATCCTCTTGTCTCTGTACGGGACAGCATTGTATTTCCCAACACGGAGAACGTTCTAGTTTTCGGAAGACCTAAAAGTGTCGCTGCAATCAATGAAGCGCTTAAGCAAGACAAACATGTCGTTCTCGTAATGCAGAAAAATCCTGCACAGGATGACCCCAATAAAGCAGATCTTCATACCGTAGGAGTTTTGGCAACCATCAAAAACATTGTCACCGGTGAAAAAGGTGAGATTAACGCGTTGGTACGCGGTATAGAGAAAGTAAAAATCACCGAATTTACAAAAGAAACTCCACATTACGAGGTTAAGATCGCACCTCTTGAAGATCATGTAGTGGATGATGAAGAAGTGCAGGCGATGGTCAAATACATCTCTTCACAGATCAAGAGAGCAATTAATCTCGGAAAGACCATCGACTTTATATTCCTCATGAACATCCTCAACATCTCTTCTCCTTCTGACTTTTCCAATCAAGTCGCCATGGTTTTAGATCTTCGTGAAAATGAGAGACAGGGTTTGCTCGAAGAAAAAGATCTTAAAGCCCGTCTTAAGAAAGAGGTGGAGTACACAAACCGTGAAATCCGCATTCTTGAGATAGAACAGAACATATCCTCAAAGACCCAGCAAAAATTCGAGCAGGGTATGAAAGAAACCTTGCTACGAGAGAAGATGCGCACTATTGAAGAAGAGCTTGGCAATAAAGGCGAAGATAAGGAAATGGGAGCCTATAAAGACAAGATCAAGAAGGCTAAGATGCCCGAGGCTGTGGAGGAAAAGGCCTTTAAGGAGCTTAAGCGCCTGGCTCAGATGTCCCAATTTAACCCTGAATCCTCATATATCCGTACCTATCTGGACTGGTTAGTAGAGCTTCCCTGGTCAGTTTCCTCAAACAGCGACATAGATATACGACAGGCTGAAAAGATCCTCAACGAAGATCATTATGGCCTTAAAAAGATAAAAGAAAGAATTCTTGAATTTTTGGCCGTTATGGAGCTTCGGAAGCAGGCTGAGGGTAAGATTAAAAAAGTACCTGAAAAGCATACGGGTGACAAGAAAGCACAGGTTAGGCCAAAAGAATACCAGCCAACTATATTATGTTTTGTAGGACCTCCTGGTGTAGGAAAAACCTCTTTAGGTAAGTCTATAGCACGCTCATTGGGTAGAAAGTTTGTAAAGATGTCTTTGGGAGGAATAAGAGATGAAGCGGAGATAAGAGGACACAGAAGGACTTATGTAGGTGCATTGCCCGGACGAATTATTCAAAGTATTAAGCAGGCAGGAAGCAAAAACCCTGTGTTTATTTTGGACGAAATTGATAAGGTAGGACGCGATTACCGTGGAGATCCAACAGCAGCCTTGCTTGAGACCTTGGATCCGGAGCAGAACAATGCATTCTCAGATCATTATCTAGAGGTTCCGTTTGATCTCTCAGACGTATTTTTCATCACAACCGCAAACATGCTTGATACCATACCTGATGCTCTTCTTGACCGTCTTGAGGTCATTCATTTCCCTGGATACACAGAAGACGAGAAGTTTAATATCGCCAAACAATACTTGATTAAAAAACAGGTTGATGCTCACAGTCTTCCCAAAGACATAAGCATCACGGATAATGCTCTGAAGACCATCATAAGGCGCTATACCAGAGAAGCAGGAGTACGAGAACTTGAGAGACAGGTTGCGACCATCTTTAGAAAAGTAGCACGTGAGATCGTTGAGAAAAAGACTTTCGGCAAAGCAGTTGGTCTTACCGAGATTTCAAAGTACCTTGGACCTTATAAATATCAGTCTCAAATGATTGAGGAAAAGGATACTGTAGGAATCTCAACAGGACTTGCGTGGACTCAGGCCGGCGGAGACATTCTATTTATCGAGGTAGTAATTATGCCGGGTAAAGGACATATTACTCTCACAGGACATCTGGGAGACGTGATGAAAGAATCCTGTCAGGCAGCGCTTTCCTACATCAGATCAAGATGGGAGATGTTTGGACTAAACAAAGACTTCTTTAACAAAATCGACATCCACGTACACGTACCGGAAGGTGCAGTGCCAAAAGATGGACCCTCAGCAGGTAATGCTATTGCTACAGCTATGGTATCGGCACTAACCAAGATTCCAGTAAGAAGAGACGTGGCCATGACCGGAGAAATCACACTTAGAGGCAGAGCTCTGGAGGTTGGAGGAATAAAAGAAAAGGTTATTGCAGCACACCGCGCACACATCAAGACCATCATTCTTCCTAAGGACAACAAAAAAGATCTCGAAGACATACCAAAATACGTGCTTGACGACCTTAACTTTATATTCGTACACAGCATTGATGAAGTTTTGAGAAATACATTAGTCTTCCCACAGAAAACCCAGCCATTCCCGCTCTTATCCCTCAAAAAACAAAAAGAAGTCAACTAGGCTCTTAATTAAATTCCCAGTAGGCGGTTGCGGAGTTTTTGGGCGAAGTTGAAGGGGTGATAGATCATAGGATCAATGACAAGATCATAGGTTCCTACCATTTCAGTGAATTTTCCTCCGTAGCCTTCTTTGAATCTAGTGAAACCTGCCCAGATATTTTTAGGATCATAATTAGGCGATAAGGATCCCCACATATCAAAGTTCTTGAATCCCTTCTTCTTCCCAAATTTTATTGCTTCCCACATCAAAAGATTCGGAGCCATCAGATTCTTCAATCCTTCAGAAGATCCTCCATAAGGATAGTAAAGTGTATCTTTGTGATAAAAAAGTTCGTAGGCAGCTAAAGGGGTCTTTTTATAAAAGGCGACGAGTATTGTCGCATGATTTTCCTTCAAAGCCTCAAAGATTGCCTGGTGATATTCCTTTGAGTGGCCGAAGTATTTCTGCCGTTTGGTGGTCTCGAAATAAAGCTTGATGAAAATCTCAAAGCCTTCAAAGCTCGTCATTTCTCTAACAGTTATTCCTCTTTTTTCTGCAAGCCTGATATTGTATCTGGTCTTTGATTTCATCTTTGCAAGAAGTTGATCTTCGGAATGTATGAGATCAAGCGTCATCGTCCAGCTAGGGAATAAAGTGTATGGAGATTTTACTAAGCTAAGACTCTCGGGTTTAAGTTTTACATCTGCTTTAACATTGGGCTCAAACTTTACGAAAGCAATTTTTTCTTTTTTTCCAAAGTCGCGAAGAAATTCAACAAGCTCCTTTGAAGGTGTATTTGAGCGGGGAATGTAGGCGATATATTTTCCGGTGTAGGGTATAGGATGGCGCGTCAGTTGATAGACGTTGCTTAGTTTTTTCCCTTCGTATTCACCAATGCGGAATACATCTATTCCCATCTTTTTACGCGCTTCTCCCCACGCCCATAACTGCATCGGATGCCCAGCAACATTGTCGTACTCTTCTTGATTAAATGTTTCTTCTAAGACTTGAATCATACCGCGCTTTTTATAACTTTTAGGGTTTCTGCGGCGGATTTTTTCCAGGAAAATAGTTTTATTCTTTTCTTGCCTTTTTCGATCATAGATTTTCTTAAGGCACCATCTTTTTTTAGACGATTTAAAAGTCTGACCAAAGTACCTACCGTATAAGGATCAAAGTAGAGGCAGGCATCTCCTCCGACTTCTGGTAGAGCAGATGAACCAGCTGCAATTACTGGTAAACCGCGATCCATCGCTTCGAGCATGGGGATACCAAACCCCTCGTAAAATGAAGGGAGAATGAAGCAGAAGGCATTCTTATATAAACCGTGGAGTTCTTGATCTGAAACAAAGCCCGTAAAGACAACTTTGTCTTGAAGACCTAGTCTTTTAACCAGATTAAATATCTCATCATAAAGCCAACCTTTTTTCCCGACTATAGCGAGTTTGAAATCCAAATTCTCTTTTTGAAACTGTTCAAAAGCGCGTATCAAGGTCTGTATGTTTTTTCTTGGCTGCAAGGTGCCTACATAAAGCAGATACTTAACTTTCTTTAACTTAAACTTTTTACTCAAGCCAATTGATTTGTCCGCTCTTTTTTCATAACCGTTATAAATGACCTCAATCTTTTCCTCAGGAGTTTTGTAGTACTTGATGAGATCCTTCTTGGTTTCCTGTGAAACGCAGATTACTTTGCTTGCTTTTTTTACGCTGTATCCTGTCCAGCGCATAAGTTGATAGAGGTCTTTTTTTAGAAACTCCTGTGGATAGTAGAAATAAGAAAGATCGTGGACGGTTACAACCGTGGGAGCAGGTGAGATGCGCGGAGCATAATGGGCTGGTGAAAAGAATACATCTATATCGTCACGTTTCATCAGAGCAAGCGGTAGGGTAATCTGCGAAAAGAGAAATGACGGTGAGACTACCTGATAGTTAAAAAACTTATTTATCGGAGGTAAATGGCTCTTAGGCTTACTTCTCAAAAAGACCGTAAATTGCGTGCTTGCCCCTGCCTTTTTTTGAAAATGTGTCAGAAGGTTTTGAGTGTAGACAGAGACGCCGACCAGATTTTCAACGTTTGCTTCATTACCATCGATTCCAATATGCATACTTACAATTTACGAATTTGTCAAAGCTTTTTCCATAGCTGAATAATAACTTTTCCATGAAAAATCCTGAGCGCGCTTTAGACTCTTACGCTTGAGTTCATCTCTTGTTTTCTTATTCGAACTCAGAAGCCGTAGGCATTGAGCAATATCATCTATATTGGTAGGATCAAAGGTGAGTCCAAATCCCTCAGCTATTTCTCCTAACGAAGAGGTTTTAGATGTGGCTACTGCTGCGCTATATTTCATTGCTTCAACCACCGGGTAACCGAAGCCCTCCCATAGAGACGGGTAGACAAAGAAAAGACATTTCTTATAGAGTCCTGCGAGTTCTTCATCCGAAACATAACCGAGCATTCGCACATTTTTCTGAGGTCTAATTTTTGCTCCCCAACCATGTTGTCCTGCAATGAGCAGTTCGGTTTTTGGAAGATGTGCCTTTTCAAATGCCTGAAGAAGACTTTTAAGATTTTTCCTCGGTTCAAGTTTGCCGACAGACAAGATGAAATTATTGTTGATCCCAAATTTTTTCTCAAGCTGTTCGTTAGATATCGTAGACCTGACAACTTCGACTCCGGGATAGATTGTTTGCACGGGTGCTTTAAGCTCAGGCAAGTATGTCCGTATATCCTTTTTTGTGGTTTCAGAATCTGCAAATACCAGAGAAGATTCCTTTGAAACCCATTTCAGTCTCCTTTTTTGCGTCTTGAGAATCTTAGAATCAACAGTCTCCGGATAACGGAAGACGGTAAGATCGTGGATCACAGTGGCTTTTTTGCAGTTTGCCGGAGGCTCTGTCCAGTCTGAGGTTATAAACCAGTCGAGTTTCCCGGTCATAGACTCTATGGGAAACGTGTGTAGTGTATTCCACATAAGCGACAAGAAAGTAGGAGGAACCTTTCGCTTTACTAGCGTAAATCCTATTTCCAGAATCTTCTTCTCGATATCTTTATTAAGTTTTTTTCTCAGTCCGGAAAAGAAAAAAACCCATTCATGCTCTTTGTTATTGGTACAAATTGCTTCAACCAAACCTTCAGTGAAGCGTCCGACACCGGTGCCTTTATAAACGATTTGTGAGATATCGATACCGATTCTCATGCTGCTTTTGTAGTTTGTATCTTTTTATAAACTGTTTCAAGTTGAGCTGCTATCTTTTGCCAGTTATATTTTTCCTGTACGAGAGTGTGAGCATTTTTGCGCACTTTTTCGTAAAGATTTTTATCAGAAAGAGCAAGTTTAATTTTTTCGACAAACTTTTCAGGACTGTTTGCAAAAAATACGTCTCTCCCTTCTTTCACATCAAGTCCTTCAACACCGGTTTTCGTAGAGACTATGGGGAGTCCTGATGCCATTGCAGCAAGAAGTTTTAATCGCGTACCTCCGGGGCCGAATATAGGAGCCAGAAAAAGAGTAGCATCAGAGTAGAGTTTTTTTACCGTGCCCGTGTCTCCATGGGCGACGTCCACATATTCTACTCCTTCTTTTTTTGCCATTTTCTTGACATGCTGTCCCGCTATCACAAGCTTTGCATTAGGGACTTTTTTCTTAAGAAGAGGATAGACTTGATCGACCAGATAGTTGGCTGCCTCTACATTTTGAAGCCATGAGAAATTACCCTGAAAAAGAAGAATGGTCTTTTTATTATCTTTTTTTGCAAGATTTTTGATAAGCATATCTTCTCCGGCACCATTGGGGATAACGACAGGGCGGATGCTTGGTTCAATGTTTGAGACGATGGTTTTGTCAAGATCAGATACGGTCGCGACTAAGGAAGCCTTTTTCCAGTAATATTTTTCCCAAAAACGGAGTTTTGAAATATCGATCATGAGAAAGATTCTGAAAAACCACGGTAACGTTTCTATGAAATGCTGATAGACTCTGAACTCCACGGTCTGTTCAACCAAAAGAATTGGGATTTTGGTTTGTGGGATGTGAGGCATGACATAAAACGTCTCGGAGTGGATAACGTCAAACTTGTTTTCACGGATTTCCTTTTCTAGTGCCTGCTTAGCCTCCGGCGAAAAATTTCTCACGATCAGAAAAGGTTGGAATGAAAATAGAGAACTTAGGATGTTTTTAATCTGCCATGGGTTTTCAGAGCGCTTACATAGATAGACTTTTTTACAATATGCCTGAAGGCGTGAGACATATTGTTTTTCCTGATTTGTTTTATAAAGTGCGACCAGCACGATGTCGTTTTTTTTACTTAAGTACTTGAGGAGGTTAAAGGACCGGATCTGTCCACCTGACGCCGGCGGATAAGGAAGGTATGGTGTCACCATCAAGATCTTCATAAGGAGAAGATCGCGAATTGGTTATTTTCAAACACAATCGGAAACGTTTTCTCTTCTTTGATCTGCAGGATGACTTCTTGCTTGGATGTCACGAAGTACGAATACCCATCTTTTTTAAGCTCGGGAAGTGATTTGAATACAGATGGTGCACCTTCTCTGTGGGAAAGATATAAAAGGGTAGTGTCGCCCAGCGTATCGGTTACAATCTTACTATCTTGCTTGGTCAGATCCCTTATAACGCGGGCCATGTTTACCTGATCCTGAGGAAAGCCGTAATATCCTTTCACCTGATAATAAGAAATGAAGAATGAAAAACCAAAGAGCGCAACTATGGCGAGAAAAGTGACTACTTGGGAGATGAAGATCTTATTTTGTACGGCAAACAGTCCAACCCCCACTCCCACCATGACGGCAAGTGCTGGCAAGATAAGAGTCTGGTAGTACTCGTGCTGTACGTTTCCGCCCTGGAAAATAAGTAGATAGGCCAAAGACGAAATCCATAGACTTTGTAAAAAATACCTTTTTGGCTTCACCAAGAATCCCAATACAAAAAATACCGTAAGATATCCACCGAAAATAATATTATTGATCCTTTCGTAAAAGATCCATCTGAAAAATGCCGGTTTGAAGAAAATATCCTGTAATCCGCCGCCGGTATTTACATACTTAATAAGCCATGTAATAGTTCCCTCGGGACAGGTTGGACAGCTTGGGATTCCTGCAGGAAACTGTGCGACATACGCGGCCCACAGTCCATATGGAACTGCTGCCAATAAAAAAAACAAATAAGGGAGAATTTTTTTATGTACACTCCATCGATACTTGATTACAAAAAGCATGAGAAATGAGATGCCGTAAAAAATCACAGTAGGTTTGGTGAGGATGCCGAGCATGAAAAAGAGAAGGGATAAGATGTAATAAACAATCGGTTTAACTCTACCTTTGCCGAAGGCAAAAAGATACATAAGGAAGAGCGAGATGAAGGTGAAGCCCAGAGCGGTTGCTTCGGGCAGAACAACTCTTGAAAAGAATACAAAGAAAGGAAAGAGGGCATAGGTTAGACTGCCTGCTACTGCTGCTGTCCTGCTGCTTTCTTTAATGAGGAAATAGTAAATTATCCCTATGGTTAAAAGGGAGAAGAATATAGTCACAAGACGTCCGTAAATCTCAAGCGTTGTTAGCGGAATGTATTTATATAATGCAGCAACAATCGCATTATAGGTAGGAAACTCTACATACCTGTATCCTTCGGGGTTTTCCATACCGGACTGAATATTTGAAAGGTCGTGATATCTGGGTTTAAGAAGATTAAAGTCTCGTTCTGCAAAATTTCTGGCAACCGATGCAGTGTCAACCTGTCTCCATGAATGAAAGTCTGCAAGAGGTGTATCTATCTTGTAAAGTCTTACAACCAGAGCAAGAAGGATAATTGCCGAGACTATCAAGTAATCGAATTTTTTAAACAGACTGTTATTTATCTTTTCTTTTTTCATTGAGTTTTGCCGTCGGCAGGCTGATGAAGCCGACATAAAGACCGGCTACCAACCAAAAATTATAAGCTACTTTGGATGCCTCGAAAACATCTACGTACAGACTGTTTACAAGAAGCGCAAGTAAACCAAACCCAAAGCCGTAATGGATATATCGAATATCTTTCTTAGTATTTTTTGCAGCTCTGGTTACGAATCTGTTAATAGAGAATAAGAGATAGATAAAAAGGGATGTTCCTAAAATGCCGAATTCACCAAGCCAGCG
>CAYGGJ010000032.1:0-9540 GCA_964349415.1 uncultured Gammaproteobacteria bacterium
CCGCGAACAGCTGCTGCTTCTCAAACGTTTTACCAAGAGAGCTGCTCTTGCTTTGGATGCGGATTCTTCGGGTGAGGAGGCAATACGCCGCGGGATAGAAGAGGCTGAAGCATTTGATATAGAGCTTGACGTGGTGCAATTTGATTTTGCAAAAGATCCCGACGAGGCAGTAAGAAAAGATCCGGTAAAATTCAAAAAAGAACTCCAGAAACATATTCCTGTATACGACTTTATTTTAGAAATGCTTTCTAAAAAATATCCGGAAGAAGACGCGTTTAGTAAAAAGAAAATTGGAGAGGAGATCGCGCCCTACATCGACCGCATCACCAACCCCATCGTTTATTCCCACTACATAAAAAAAGTCGCAAAATCACTCGACGTTAGCGAATCAAGCATCGAATCAATGATAAGGAAATTTAAACAAAAGAAAAGGCAACAGGCTTACACGAAGTCTACGTATCAAAAAAAAGAAAACGGTGATCGTGAGAAAAACCTCCAGACATATCTACTTAGTCTGGTTTTCCAGGATGAGTATCCATACGAACCCTCGGACAAAGTTTTTAAAATCTTGGAGCCCAAGGATTTTTCATACCCTTCGTACGGAAAACTGAGCGAGATCTTTTTGAGCTACCAAAAAAAGAATCCTGCGGAATTTAAGCAAAAAGATTTTTTGGAAAGTTTAAGTAGTGAGTTAAAAGCAGTGTTTGACGAACTTTTTCTTTATGCAAGTTATAGGGGTGAGGAAGAAGAGAATATGGAGAAGTTGGCGTATGAAATTAAAAAATTATCATTGAAACGCAAGATTTCTGAGTTTGCCAAAAGCGAAAAAGACCTTACTAAGGAGCAGGAGAAAAAGGTGCAAGAATTAACCGTAAACTTAAAAGACGTAGAAAAGATGCTCTTTTCAGTGTAAAATATATATCCAATGACCAAACAAAAGCTTCCCCGTACTCTCAATGAGTTGCTTAAGCAAGGTGAAGAAGACGGCTTTTTGGTACAAGACGACATACTACTTGTCTATCCCGAACCTGAAAAGCACATAGAAGAAATTGATAACTTTTTCGGATCCGCACTTGAAAAAGGTATAGATATCTTTGAGACCGTATCTACTCGTGAAGAAGAAGAGGCTAAAAAATCAGTTGAGGAAATGGAGCGGGAGATCGAACATCTCATCTCCTCACGGCAAGGAGAGTCCCTTGATCCTATTAAAAAATACCTAAAGGAAATAGGGAAGACCCCTCTTCTTACTTTCGAGCAAGAAGTTGATCTTGCCAAAAAGTACGAAAAGAACAGTGCAAAGGCGAAGGAACAGTTGATAAAGGCAAATCTCCGCTTGGTTGTATCCATTGCCAAGAAATATCTTGGCAGGCGCCTTTCCTTTTTAGATCTTATTCAGGAGGGAAATAAGGGTTTGATCCGGGGAGTGGAGAAGTACGACTGGAGAAGGGGATTTAAGTTTTCAACATATGCTACATGGTGGATTAGACAGGCTATCACCCGCGCCATCGCAGACCAGTCCCGTACTATCCGTATACCCGTGCATATGGTCGATCAGATCAACCGTTTCTACAAAACCCAAAGACGCCTTACTCAGAAATTAGGACGCGAGCCAAAGACCAAAGAGGTCGCCAAAGAGATGTTGATTACGGTTGAGGAAGTAGAGAATCTGGTAAGAATCTCCCAACAACCAAAGTCGTTATCCACACCAATAGGTGATGATAAGGAAACGACACTTGAGCAATTTATAGCAGATAAGAATCAACCTACTTTATACGACAAGGTTTCAAAGGAGCTTCTTAAGGATGCATTAAACAAAGTATTGGAGACTCTTTCTCCCCGTGAGAAAAAGGTGCTTATGATGAGGTTTGGACTTGAAGATTCGAAGCCCAAGACTCTTGAAGAAGTGGGTCGTGAATTTAAAGTGACCCGTGAGCGTATTCGTCAAATCGAGGCAAAGGCAATCCGAAAATTAAAGCATCCTACACGAGCCCGCAAACTCCGTGACTTCTTAGAGTGATTTTCTTACTTTTTTCCTTGTAAAGATGCGGACAATTCCTAAAAGTGGAGGAGCAACTATTTCACCCAAAGTGATGGACTTTTTTAAACCACTAGGTTCATGATTTTCAATATAAGAAAGACGTTTTAGACGTTGATCAATAACATAGCCTAGATGGTCATAAGCGAGATCATCCATAGTTAATTCCGCCTGAGCATTTGCCTTATCTACAGCTTTTTGGCTTCCGTTAGGAAAACGAGCATTAGCTTCAATCTCTGTCTCTGCGATTTCTTGTCCGATCTGAGCGCCTTCACTCATCCCGTGGATAAAAAGAAAAGTTCCACCTGCAACTAAGAGCGGCCTAATCCATTTCTTTCGTTCTACCATACGGCCTATTATAACAAACTAAACCTCTCAAGAGAATAGTGCTATAATATTGATATGGATATACGTTTGGCAAAAAAGGAAGATATTGTAGAACTCGCAGAGGTGTACCAGCTAGCATACAATTCTCTAAATATAGGTGAAAATTGGAATCAAGAAACTTCCATAAAACTCATCAAATATTTTTTCGACCTACAACCGGACTTATTCTTTGTGGCAGAACTTGATGACAAAGTAGTCGGAGGACTAGTCGCCCAAATAAAGCCATGGTGGGATGGAAATCATTTGGTTGAAGGGGAGTTGTTTGTTCATCCAGATCATCAAAGCAAAGGTTTGGGAAAGAAGTTGATTAAAAAACTGTTTTCAGAGGCAAAAGAAAAATATGGCGCTATATCCTGGGATACCTTTACCCACAGAGTTTATGAACACCCTTTAAAATGGTATAAAAACATGGGTTTCGAAGAAATAGCTAATTGGGTAATGATTACGGGAGACGTTAAAAAAGTACTAAAGAATTTAAAGGAAGCTTGATAAAAATTGGTTAATTAAGTAGAGTTTAGGAATAAATGGTTAGGAGTAAATCCCACACTGAAAGAGTGCTCAACATATGGGCAATCTCACTTATTATCTGGAGTCTTTACCGGGCATATTTTCAGACTACTTTAAATCCCCTTATTGATGAGTTTATAGCAAAGCCTTTAGTATTCTTGCTCCCGGCATATCTTTTTATCACTCGCTTTGAGAAAAAACCTTTTTGGCATTCGGTAGGCTTTATCAAGCATGGTATTGGTAAAGAAATCCTGTACGGTCTTCTTGTGGGATCAATATTTTTTGCCGGGGGGATAATTGCTACCGGACTTAAATTTAATCTCCAAGTCTTTTACGAGTCAAAATTTCTAATCGCAGCCCTTACTGCTTTTGCGGCAGCATTTACCGAAGAGATTCTATCACGGGGATTTGTGCTGAAAAGACTTTATGATGAATCAAAAAATATGTTTACTTCTTCATTTCTTGCAAGCGTCCTTTTTTTCTTTCTCCACGTACCTATCTTGTTTACCTCTCCAAATATGACGGGCACGCTGCTTTTCAAGGTTTTAATTACGGATATGATATTAAGTCTGGCGGTCTCCTTTGTATTTCTTGCGAGAAGAGAAAATCTTATTATGCCGATAATAATCCACGCTCTCTATACCCTGAGCCTTTTCTTATTTATCTGACTTCATAGATCCAGAAGATTTCCTGCGTGCCAATCGTGATTTTTTTTATTTTTGACCGGTCGATATCCAATCCATTAAAATCGTCAGGATACCCTATGATTACATATTTCTCATTCTTTTTATCAATTCTGCTCGTCGAAAACGTAAATTTATCAAACTGTTCTACTTGACCGAAACCATACTCATCCGGCGAAGATAGTCTGGCCTGTTGTTGATATTTTTCCGGAGGATATTTCATGTAAAAGAGCAAAAAGATGTATGGTTGGCCATTTTTCCGGGTAATGTAAAAGCGATCATATTTATCATAATTTTCCTTTACGTAAGCTGCCAGTTCGCGGTTACCCGTCTCCCAAGCACGTTGCACGAGAGCTCTTTTGGGATAGTGATTTAGATAAAAGTCCCAGGTATAAAATAAAAGGGATAGTTCGGCCAAGATTAAAAATACCAAAAGAAACAGAGAATATTTTTTGGGCACTGATAGATACAGTTGCCACATACCGTAGGAAACAATTATGAGGACAGGGATTAAGAAAAATAAAGATCTGGTGAGGGAAACTCCGGCCCAAGAAAGCGCAGCGGGAACAGGCGAGATAAGTAAAAGAGCAAGAAGTAAATAACGGTATCGTTCTTTCTTTTTAAATAAATAATAAAGACCGATAAAAAGAAAGACATATTCCAATGCAGTAACCGGACCCATGTCCTTGAAACCAAAACGGGGATTCTCATCTCCTTCTATGAAAAGAAATTGGGGTGAAAAGTATTTTGCATATGAATTTAAGAATTCTTTTTTTGCGACCGCCAACTTGTTATAAACAAGTCGTGAGCCTCCTTCGGAGCGGAGCTCATTTATTTTTAAACTAAATCCCGGAGTATTAAAAAAGAGCAGGTTTCCTACGCGTTTTGGTTGATAGATTACATCGGTTATGCTAAAGAGCAAAAGGACCGTAAATAATAAAAGGACAATTTTTCTTCCTGCTTTTTCTCTCCAAAAATAAAATAAGGATAGGATAAAAAACAAAAGTCCGAAGATTCTACCCGATTGATAGGAAAATAGAAGTAAGAGGCTCGATATGAGAAACAGCGTAATATTTTTAGGAGTAATTTTTTTAGTCAGTCTGACGAAAAAATAAAAAGAGAGAGTGATGAGAAAAACCGAAAGATATGCTTCATGAGCTTGTCTTGATATGGAAAGTGAGCCCCATGAAAGACCGCTGACAAGAGCGGCTAGGATTGCGGGTTTATCCTTTTCAAACAATTCTTTTACCAAAGCAAACATGGCAAAAGGGAAGAGGACAGCAAGTAGAGTATTGAGCATTCTGGAGGACGTTTCGGACAGACCGAATAACTTTATTGCTGGAACAGAAAGATATGAATAAAGAGGAAGTTTATAATCACCGAATGATTTTAAGCGCAGCGGTAAAAGAGCTCCATATTCATCCTTTCCGGTTTGTGCGATAGAGTATGCGTTGTAACCAAACGCCGCCTCATCAGCATTAAACGATGGTGGAGCAGCATCCTTTTTATAAAGATTCAAAAAAAGCGCTGCTAGGGATATCAAAACTAAGATAAAAAAAGTTTTCTTTTTCATTTAAACTTGGAAAGAATTTTACTATCTTGAAGTATAAAAGACTTCATCTGTTTTTGTCTTTGCTCTATGATTTTTTTTATTTTTCCAAAGGCTTCCAGGAAGCCTGATATAAACAAAGGTTCCCGCTTTAAAAAATAGTAGATGAAATTGGGAATAAGAAGAAGCCAGTAGGTAAAGATTAACCCGCGGTCAGTGATATTTTTGATCATAAAAATATGTTGGTTTCTAAAAGCTATTTTTTTCACTTTTCTGCTATCGAAATATTTACCGATCGTACCTTCATGATGGTGAGTTACGATTATGCTTGAGTCGAAAAAAACTTCAAATCCTGCTTTCCACGCTCTATATGAGAGATCGATATCTTCCCAGTAAAAAGGACTATATAACGTATCAAATCCTCCAAGCTTAAGGAATTTTTCTTTATCAAAGATACTAGTTCCTCCTTCTGCCCATGCAGTGATCCCGCTATCCATAGTTTCTGCCGCATTATGCTTTACTAAACCATAGTCCCAAAAAATTGTATTTTTGCCCACCTTTTTTTCATCCACTTCTTTTTGAAGAAAAGAAACTCCAAAAAGGGCATCATTGTCTTCAAAATGCTTAAGTGCTTTAGAATACGAAGAATCGTTTAAAATGACGTCGCTGTTAAGGAGCATTATGTATTTTCCCTTTGCCTTTTCAACTCCTGCATTTACCGCACCTGCAAAGCCGAGATTTTTTTCATTCTCAACAAGTACAAGGTCAAAGTCTTTCAATTCGGTTTTTATACTTTTTTCCGGATTATCATTGACTACTATTACTTCGCAGTCCTTCAGATAGATCAAATTTTGCCTGAGGTTTTGGACGAGTTCATCAGTATTTTTGTACGCCGGTATTATTACTGAAACCATATTTTACTGAATCGACAAAACTTCCCGAACTTTTTTTTCAAATACATCTTTTCCAAAATTCTCTACTACAAATCCGCGTCCCGCTGTTTGTATTTTCTTCTGCAGTTTTAAGTCTTTAATGACCTTTTCCAGTTTTTTTATCAATTCGTTCTCGGTTCGAAACGTGTAGCCGTTCTTATTATCCTTTACTAATTCATTTATTCCTCCTGCTTTGTAGCAAAAGACGATAGAGAGGGAAGCCATTGCTTCAAGTGGGGTAATCCCCAAGTGCTCCGTCTTTTCGGGTTGAAGTTTCTCATCGACTCCGAAACCGGTGAAGTGCCAATAAAACTGGGCCTTACTATACAGGCTTAAGAGTTCTTTAAAATCCACATTTGGTTTTAATAAAATATTTGGATCGTTTTCGGTAAGCGTGCGGAGTGAATTAAAATATGCCCTATCTTCGTCTTTTAATCCTCCGGCAAGAAGCAATTTATATCCTTGTAAAATGCCTTGGTTTGAAAGTTTGCGGAAAAGCGAAATCATCAACTTATGATTTTTTACATGAAGTCCTCCAAAAAAACGTCCTACAGAAAGAATAATTTTTTCCTTCGCCACATTTTTCTTTTCTAAAAAAACAGGATCTATAAAGGGATATAGGGTGTTTGATTCAATACCCCAATCCTTGAGGTGTTTTCCGGTAAATTCCGAATTACTTATGAAAGTAGCATTGGCTGTTTTTAATTTATTAAGATAGCTTCTTGAGTAAAGAGGGGCGTAAGGGACCATACTGAAGATGAAGTTTTTTCTTGCAGGAGAATAAAAATAACTCCCGTCGGTAACATAGAAGAAATAGTCATAGGGAAAGAGCCTTAAGGTCCGGGTAACAAAGGAGTTTCCTTTTTTAAACACATTGGGTTTAAAAGTCAGAGAGTCAAACGTCAGATTAAAACGGTTCTTGATAGCATCCGTAAGGTCTTCGTCCCAAAATACATCTGTTTCGTAACCTGCGCTATCCAATACCTTAAGGATAGAGAGAATATGTTTTTCTCCGCCGCCTAAGACGTCGAGGTAGGGATCAAAGAGTCCGACTTTCCCTTTTTTCATATAAATAGAGGTATGTGATCGTTTTAGAAAACGCTTGATAGATGCTTTCAATTATACCAATCTTGCCGTCTAAAAAACCGCGGTCCCTAAAGAGCCTCCGGTAGAGTTCTCCCAGAAATTTCCGCATTATATTTCTCGTTGAGGTTGCTTTTCCCGCTTTATATAAAAGATCTGATTCAATACCCTCAAAAACAATGGTCTTTTGAACCATCGTTTCAAGATCTCCATGGAAATGATGAAGTATGGGGTTGTTCAACATGCCCTCTTCACCTTCAATAATGGGAGTTGAATGGATTTCTTTGGGCCACTTTCTGAAGGACGCTGTTTTTATAAGACGAAGCTGCATATCCGGCCACCATCCTCCATGCTTTAGCCACTTTTTCCCTCCGAAGATGTTTTTCCGTGGAAGTTTATATGAAGTAAATTCGGAAGACTTAATGGCTCTTTTTATTTCTGTAGCCAGATTTTCAGTTAACCTTTCGTCTGCATCAAGTATAAATACCCAATCAGCCTGCGCCTGTTTAATGCCAAATTCTCGGGAGGGTTCTACATAATGTGAGTGCGGAAAGGTAAAGGTCCTGGCGTTTTTGCTGCGTGCTATTTCGGTGGTTTTATCGGTGCTTTCCATATCGATTAACACGATATTTTCGGTAAGTAAAAAAGCAGAATCCAAACAGTCCGCTATATTTTTCTCCTCATTATAGGTGTGGATTACGACAGCTATTGAGTCTTTGTTGTCAGCCATATCAAATGCTATTATAATAGCACAATGACCGCTTCGCTAAGACTTAAAAAGCATTGGGTTAAGATCGTGCTTTTTCTCATTCTTATAGTAGGATTAGTGCTCCGCTTCATTCATTTTGAAAACACTACCTTTGGATACGATCAGGCCCGTGATGCTCTGGTAGCCCGCAGGATGTTTATAGATGACCCGATAAAGATTCAGGGTCCTACAACCGACATACCGGGTCTTTTTCATGGCGCCCTCTATTGGTATCTTATAGCTCCTTTTTATTTCTTTGCAAAAGGAGATCCGTTGGGGCCAAAAGTATTTCTTACGGTTTTGAACCTTCTAAACGTTTTTTTTATATTTTTCTTTTCAAAAAAATTATTCGGTAAAACTTCAGTCGCTCTCATAAGCGCTTTTATCTTTGCTGTTTCGCTTGAGGCTATCCAATATGGAAGGTGGCTTTCAAATCCAAGCCCGGCTCTCTTGAGCATCGCGGTGTTTTACTATGGTGTCTGGCTTGCACTCAATAAGAAGCCTCTCGGAATAGGTCTTATGCTGCTTGGGTTATCGGTGTCAATGCAGCTGCAGGCTTTCCTTGCCTATCTCAGTCTGTTTTTTATTTTCACAACTATTCACTACCTTAAATCTTCGTCTATCAAAACTTTATTTACACGCGCCAACGTAGTCCTCACAGGACTAGCTCTGTTCTTTTTTACTCCGTATTTAATCTCAGAACTCAAATTTAAATTTCAGGCATCAAAAGCCTTTTTGGGATTTCTGACAAAATCGGAAGGAGAGGTTAAAGATCCGTTCTTTATCTTACAAAAGCTAAACCGATTTATAGATTCTCTGGTCACGAACGTTTCGTACAACATAGTTGATTTCTCAAGACTTGTTTCAACGATCACCCTTGTGCTCATAGTTCTTTTTGCAATATGGATAATAATAAAAAGTAAAAAAGAGAGAGGAAGGGTTGTTTTTCTTATTCTATGGTTGCTTTCACCCGGTCTGATCTACGTACTGGAAAAAAACAACTCATACTTTTTAAACATCGGAAATATTTACCCCCTGATAATTCTTACTGCGCTTATGATAGAGGGACTCACCAGCAAGCTTTCTAAAACCCTACGGATTCTAGCTGTCGCATTTTTCCTTGGTGTGATTGCGATAAGCAACATCTCATTTGCAATTCAAAACAATAAAACAGGTGAGTCTCTTTTTTCCGTGCAAAACAGTATAAATTTAGCAGATGAAAAGAAAATGATTGATTGGATGTATGGCGAGGCAGGAGGAAAGCCTTTTTCCGTAAACTCGGTAACAAATCCCTTATTCACAAACACCAATTGGTCATATCTTTTCGAGTGGTACGGAAGAGGGAAATACGGTTACATGCCTATCTGGGCTGGATATCCGCAGGATGGCGTCTTCGGGGCAGAGATACAGTTTGCCAAAAAGCCCCTTCAACCGGGGCTAGTACATTTCCTTATCATCGAACCGTCGACCGGCATACCTCATGAATACATACTTGCATACAGAGTCTACGAACACAATCGTGGCAGATTGGTTGAATCCCGGCAGTTTGGCGAGTTTAGTATAGAAAAAAGAATACTGGAGAAAAATACTCATTTCCTCAGGGACGATTTAGTAAA
>CAYGGJ010000033.1:0-8647 GCA_964349415.1 uncultured Gammaproteobacteria bacterium
AAACTGATAAATCTCTTCTTTCCAAAGCGGTCTTCCGTCGTATTTAAGAAGCGCGCTTGGAATATCAATTCCTGTTTCCTGCCGCAAAAGTTTTCCCAATTGAGATTGAGAATTGTTTTCAACAAGTATGTATTTCTTATCTTTTTTAAACAGCGACTCAATCTTAGTTTTATCCAACGGGAAGATATGAGTGAAGTGGATGAAAGCGACATCTGTTCCTTCTTTTTTTAGATCCTCCATTGCCTCCAAAATTGGCCCTTTCATGCTTCCCCACGAAACAAGAATTTTTTCTGCAGTCTCCGGGTTACCGTAGATGTTGGGTGGAGTAAAGTGGTTTCGAAGATATGTCCGTAGCTTCATGTTTCTTTTATCTACCTGGTCGCGTCTTGCTTTGCTTTCTTCGGTAGTATGACCGTCTTCTATATGCTCGTACGAATTAGCCTGATAGAAATGTCCTTTTGCCCCTGGTATCAGTCTTTCTGAGATGCCATCGCTCTCAAGCTTATACCTTAAATAGACCTCGCCCGTTGGTGTCGAAACCGTCTTTCCCCGATCTATCTGTTTTTTTTCGTAAAGATCTTTTAACTTCTCTACCAAGATTGACTTGTGAGATTCAGAAAGCAACATGTCAGACATTACGATAACCGGCGTTTGATATATGTCTGCGAGATTAAAAGCCTTATATGTACACTCAAGCATCTCCTCAACATCTCCGGGGGAAAATACTATTTTTGGAAATTCGCCGTGTCCTGCGTGTACTGCAAACAGAAGATCTCCTTGTTCAGTCCAGGTGGGCATTCCTGTCGCAGGCCCCGGTCTTTGTGAAAGAAAAATAACGATTGGAATCTCTGCAACTCCTGCAAAAGAAATCGCTTCCACCATAAGAGCAAACCCTCCACCCGAGGTACCGACTGCAGAACGTGCTCCTGCAAACGATGCGCCAAGCGCTGTGTTTATCACCGATATTTCATCTTCTGCATGACGCACGACTATACCTGCTTTTTGCTGCCATGCAGCCATCGTGGTCAGGACCGAAGACGAAGGAGTCATTGGATAGGCTGAATAAAATCTGCAGTCTGCTGCTATTGCGGCGTAGGAGAAGGCGTCATTACCCGTCATCACTGCTTTTTCTTTTTCCTCCCGTTTTATAAGAAGCGGCTTGCAATGATCTTTGGAGTTCTGAACGACATGATCATATCCCCTCTGCGCAAATCTTTTATTAAACTCCACAATCTCCGCACCTTTTCTGGAGAACTGTTCTTCAAGCATTTCAAATAAGACCGTAGGATCTCCGCCTAGTACCGCGAGTGATGCTCCTAACGATATGGTGTTCTTCATCACGCCCTCTCCTTTTTCCTCCTTTAGGATTTTTGAAAAAGGTACGGCGACACGAATGTAGTTTCCGTCAAACTCAAACTCTTCAGGATCATAGATAACCACGCTTTCGCGGGTTAAGCGGTCGGAGTGGAATTTAAAAGTGTCCTCGTTGAGACAAACTAAAACGTCGATGGTGTTTTGAAGGGCAAAAATTTCCTTTTCAGAAACTATGACTTCGATTGAGTTATGTCCACCGCGGATAAGCGAGGGGTATTCTACGTAGTCAAAAATGTGATAACCCAAGCGCGTTGCAATTTTTGAGAATGCAAGACCTGAGGTCATGATTCCAAATCCAGCTTCTCCACCGATTTTCCAAAGAAATTTATTCATGTTATTTAAGTGTACTATTTAATCGTAGCAGCATGGGTCTTTATATCCACAGTTTTTACAGACGGCATCCCTGCCCCCGGGCATACCCGAAATTGTCATCAGGTCGCAGGACGGACACTTCCGGATATTTGACTGTGATGTTGGTATGACTTTGGTTTTATTTGGGAAAAATCTTATCTCCTTTTTCATCTTTTATGATGATTGCTGCTACAGGGCAGGATCTTGCCGCTTCAACCAAGGCCTCATCTGTCTCTTCCGCCGCAGATTCCAGAACAATTGCCTTTGCTTCGGCGTCCACGTGAAAGGCTTTGGGTGCAACTGCCGCACATGTTGCAGCGCCTATACATAAATCCCGGTCTATGTTAATCTGCAGATCTCTTACGAAAACTGGGCCCGAGGGTTTTGTTACGTCAAGCGGTTTTAAATCTGTCATATTGCTCCAATTATTTTTTGTAGTGCTTCCCCTGAGAGCATTAGGCACTTTATTCTACCGGGACTCACCTCTATGCCTATCAGATCCATCATAAACTTCCTGTCTAGGGCGGTCAAATCAGAGACCTGCTTACCCTTTACATAATCCGTCAGAAGTGAAGCTGATGCTGTAGAGATGACGCAACCTTCACCTGTGAATGAAGCGTCTTTTACAATACCATTTTCTACTAATAGATCTAGCTGAATTTTGTCTCCACAGAGCGGATTGTAGAGAAGGGCGCTTTGAGTCTTTTTTTTCAGACGTCCAAAATTATGAGGGTTGCGATAATGGTCGAGAAGTATGTCTTTATACACCTGACACTAATTATACCGCCTTTAGAAGACAAAGAGAAGTGTGGCTAATATCACCCCTGCTACGGCCATAAAGAACACTCCTGCTGACGATCCTGCTGAAGGTATTGTAGGCGCGACAGTGCCTGAAGGAGTAGGCGTACTTTGAGCAAGTATTACCTCTGTAGGCGTTGCTGATGGTCCTGTGGTTGGTGTAGAGGTAGGTGTTAATGTACCGGTAGGCGTAGGCGTCAATGTACCTGTTGGAGTAGGAGTCCTGGTCGGTGTAGGCGTGTTTGTTGCCGTAGGTGTCGGAGTAGGAGTCCTGGTAGGCGTTGGGGTAGGCGTTTCTCCCGGTATGGTCGGAGTGGGAGTAATGATTGGTATTGTCGGTGTAACGGTGGGAGGCGTTGGCGTAGGTTGTGGCTGAGCTGGTCTACACGCTTTATTAGTTACATTCCAGAAAGAGTAAAAAGTGCCGCCTTTATCAACCTGCTGCATACCACAGAAGTTTGGATTGGTACTTCCTCCTGATGTAGGACTTGCCTGGCATCCCTCATCAACCCATTTCTGAGCTTTTCCAAAAGGATTATTAGGATCGGCAGGACATTGATAGTGAACTGCTCCGCTTGGATAGCTTCCGACTTTTCCGTCGGGCGATTGACGTGGATCTACATTTCCCTGAAAACCTCCTGCTCTACAGTTTTTACAGTTATACATCATGTAGATATTGGATGGCTCTGATTTATCATTTGGCCCGGCGGGTCCGCACGCTACTGAGACCCAACCACCTTCTTTTCCAACTTCTCCCAGATTACAAAAGGCAGCTTTTCCTCTTAGCGAAATCTGCTGATTATTGATAGCAAAAAGACCTACACCTATTGCGACCAGCATAAACAGAATAAGTCCTGCCAAAAAGAAAGTTTTTTTCTTATCTATCTTGTTTTTTTTAACGGAAGATGGTGATGGAGCAGTCGGTGAGTTAAAAGAAGAAGTAGTAGAACTAGGATTAGTATTATCCATACCAGTAAGCAAACGCTCTTATTAAGATTGTAGCGGTATTAAAATAAATGTCAAGCTTTCGTGAGTGTTTTATAAGCCTTAAGAAGTCCCGCAATTAAACGGTCAATATCTGTCGAGTTATTGTAGAGACTTATGCTTACTCTTGATGACGCCGGCACACCCAGTCTGGTATGCAAAGGCATGGTGCAATGATGGCCTGCCCGCAGACACACTCCCTCATCGCTGAGCATCGATGCGATATCATGGGGGTGGCTTCCCCGTAAGGAAAATGAAACCACACTTGCTGAATTATTTTCCGGCCCGTAGAGGGTAATGGCATCACGAAAGGTCTGCTGAAGCTTTTTTCTAACTTCCTTCATAAGAGAAGTCTCATGATCCTGGATATTTTTAAAGCCAATTTTTTTAAGAAAGTAAACAGCTTCCTGCAACGCTATCACGTCTGCTATTGCCGGAGTGCCTGCTTCAAATTTATGCGGAGGCTGGGCGTATGAAGTCTTTGTGATCTGCACCTCGTGTATCATCTCTCCACCATATTGAAAAGGAAACATCTCGACAAGAAGATTCTTTCTGCCCCATAAAATTCCTACTCCTTTAGGACCGTACATCTTATGTCCTGAAAGCGCCAGAAAATCACAGTCAAGGTCTTGGACATCAATAGGAAGATGCGGGGCGGCCTGTGCTGCATCGACGACGACGATAATCTTTGGATTTATTGCTTTTGCTTTTTTGATAATTTCTTTCAATGGGTTTACCGTCCCCAAAACATTCGAGACATAAGTCAATGCAAGAATTTTTGTACGTTTTGTGACGACATCGTCTAGCGATATTGAACCGTCTTTACCAAAAATATTGAGGCGTCCGGTCTCATCTATATCTATCACCTTAAATACCGCTCCTGTCTCCTGGACCAACGCCTGCCATGGAACAAAATTTGAATGATGATCCATCACAGAAACCACAACTTCATCTCCCTCATCTATATTTGCACGGCCATATGCATATGCGACAAGATTGATAGACTCTGTAGCTCCTCTGGTAAAAATAACTTCTGAGCTTTCATTTGCATTGATAAATGTAGCCAGTACCTCCCGTGATTTTTCAAATTCAGCCGTAGATTTTTCACCGAGGCTATAGATTCCTCTTTTTACATTAACCGGGTAGTTCTCGTAGTATTCAACGAGTTTTTTTATAACCGGCTCGGGTGTTAGAGATGAAGATGCAGTATCAAGATATACAAGTTTAGGGTTGTTTTTAAATATGGGAAACTGCGATCTGATTGTTCTTACGTCAATCATTTTTCTTCCTCCCGTTTAGGTAAATATTATCATCGGCAAGCTTCTGATAAACATCGTTTAAAAAACCTTTCAATAGAAGTTTTTTGGATTGTGCTTTTGTTAATCCCCGGGTCATCAGATAATAAAGGTTGTCTTCGTTTAATTTTCCTGTGGTCGAACCGTGAGTGCAAAAAACTTCGTTTGCCAAAATTTCCAAAAATGGCTCTGACCTCACGAAAACTCCCGACGAAAGTATTATGTTTTGGTTTTTTTGGTATGCGTGACTCTGCTGGGCTTTCTTTTCTATTTTTATCAGACCTTCGTAATGAAAACTTGAGGAATCGTCAAAGATCCCTTTTATTAAGAGGTTTGATTTGGCGTCAGGTGAAATGTGGTGTTGCTTGGTTTTAATGGTAAATTTTTCGGCATTTTTTCCGGTGTATAAACCGTAAATATCAACGTCTGTTTTACTTGCCCTTAACTCAAAATTAAGTTCTCCCGAAAGATTTTCAAAAAAGACAATATACCTGCCCGGTTTATCGAACCTCAGAGTGTTTTGTTTTTTTTCATTCAGGTTGATGAAGATTGGCTTCTGCATAGTAGCGGTATAAATTATCCGACGCTTCCGGTCATCTCCAGATTGATTAGCCGGTTTAATTCCACGGAGTATTCAAGAGGAATTTCTTTTGTAATCGGCTCTATGAATCCATTGACCAAAAGTCCCTCGGCATCAGATCTTGAGATTCCGCGTGATGTTAAATAAAAAAGTTTTTCTTCGCCCAGTTTTTCAACCGTTGCCTCGTGCTGAATTGAAGTATCGCTTTCTTTTATTTTCATGTAAGGATATGTGTCTGATCTTGAATTTTCATCAAGAATCAGAGCATCACAGGAAACATAGACAGAAGAATTTTTAGCTCCGGGATGTACGACAACCAACCCTCTATACGATGTTCTTCCTCCGTCTTTTGATATTGATTTTGAGATCACCCGTGACGACGTATCAGGCGCCATATGAAGCATTTTGGCACCCGCGTCCTGATGTTGACCCTTTCCTGCAAATGCGATTGAAAGCACCTCTCCTCTTGCTCTTTTTCCGGTCAGGTAAACGCTCGGATACTTCATCGTAACTCCTGAACCCAAATTACAATCCACCCATTCCATGACAGCGTCTTCATCTGCTTTTGCCCGCTTGGTCACCAGATTGAAGATATTTTTGCTCCAGTTCTGCACTGTTGTATACCGGACACGCGCTCCTTTTTTAACATAAATCTCAACTACTGCCGAGTGCAAAGACTTTGTGGTGTAGATAGGTGCAGTACAACCTTCGATATAGTGAACGTAGCTCCCTTCGTCTGCGATGATAAGCGTCCGCTCAAACTGTCCGAATCGCTCGGCATTTATGCGGAAATATGCCTGAAGTGGAAGCGTAACCTTTACCCCTTTTGGGATATAGACAAATGACCCACCCGACCAGACCGCTGAATTTAATGCGGCAAATTTATTATCATGTGAAGGAATCAGTCTTCCAAAATATTCTTTTACCAACTCCGGATACTTCTTAAGACCGGTATCCATATCGCAGAAAACTACTCCCTGTCTGTCCAGTTCTTTATTTATACTTTCATACACTACTTCGGATTCGTATTGTGCACTCACCCCTGCCAAAAACTTTTTCTCTGCCTCAGGTACTCCGATTTTGTCATAGGTATCTTTAATCTCTGCGGGTAAATCTTCCCATGAATTTACCTGTACGTCGGTTGGCCGGATAAAGTAAAAAATATCATCAAAATCAATCCTTGATAAATCTGCGCCCCACTTCGGCATCTTTTTCTCCTTAAATATTTTGTAAGATTTCAGACGGAATTCTTTCATCCAAGCTGGCTCACCCTTCATATCAGAGATCATTGCGACGATGCCTTCAGACAATCCTTTCTTTGCCTTGAAGACATTTTTTTCGGGCATTGAGAAGCCGTATTTGTATTCAAAATCTAAGTTTGGTGCTATTGGTACTGCCATGGTGTTAATTAATTAACTGCTTTTTCATATCCGTCTTTTTCTATTTTTAGAACCAGCTTCTTATCTCCTACTTTTTTTAACTTACCATCCATAAGTATCAAAACCTTATCCGGATTTAAAAGCTTTAATACTCTACTGTAATGGGTAATTAATATATAGGTCTTGTTTTTTTTATGTTTCTTTAAAAAGGTTGCGATTGCACGGAGCGCGTCAACATCAACACCGGTATCTATCTCATCGAAGATCATGATTTTTTTATCAAGTACCGCTGCCTGCAAGGTTTCCAGCTTCTTTTTTTCTCCGCCCGAAGCACCTTCATTCAAAGACCGCGAAAGCAGGTCTTGAGAAACGTTCAGTTCCAATGCATACTTGTCAATTTCTTGTCTTATCTCAAGCGGGTCTCTTTTTTTGGATAATGCGACGTAAAGGAGTTCCCGTATTGAAACTCCGGCCAAAGAAAGAGGAGACTGAAAAGACAAAAACATTCCGCCTTCGGATCTTTTTTCTGGGGAGAGATTGTCGATACGCTTATTGCCCAACGTAATTCTTGTTTTTTTTGATGTAGTATATGAAGGATGCCCCATCAAAGAATATGCAAATGAGGATTTACCCGAACCGTTAGGACCCATAATGACGTATATTTTTCCGGGCGAAAAGTTAAAATTGAAGTTCTCTATGATTTTTTTCTTCCCGACGGAAACGCTTAAGTTTTTGACAGCCAACATACAATTTAGAAATTGAGGACAATCTAATTGTAAAAAATTACAGGCTGATTATCAAACCCAACGAAAGCTGTTTAAAGCGTAAGACGGGGGACTCTATCCAAAGAATCAAAGTCTTTTACAAACAAACTTTTTTTTGCTTTATAGGAAGCGGCTACTCCGATCATTACCGCGTTGTCTCCTGATAGATACGGATAGACGGGAAAGTAAGCGTTTCCACCTTTATCCTTTACGAGATCTCTCAGTCTCTTTCTAAGATACATGTTCGCCGAGACTCCTCCACCGAGAAGAATTTTATTCACACCTGTTTTTTCCATTGCCTTTTTGGTTTTTATAAGTAGGCTTTCAAAAACAGCTTCTTGAAAGGAAGAAGCGAGATACTTCATCTGTTTATTTATTTCTTTTTCATCCATTTTTTTAAGAAGGTAGTAGAAGGCGGTTTTTAAGCCGGAAAATGAAAAGTTTAGGTCGTCTGATTTTTTCATAGGCCTTGGTAGTTTATACTCATCTTTGTTTTTGACTTGAGTAGAAAGTGTTTCTATAAGCGGCCCACCCGGATAACCTAGTCCTAAAAGCTTAGCTGCCTTATCCAGCGCCTCGCCGCCTGCATCATCCAAGGTTTCCCCCAAAACTCTATAGCTTAGATGATCTTTGAAAAGTACTAATTCGGTATGACCTCCTGATACCAAAAGCGCAAGATATGGAAATTCAAATGGATTTTTCGGATTACCTTTTTGGTTTTGAGCAAAGCAAGAGTAAATATGTCCTTCCATGTGGTTGACCGAGATAAGTTTTTTACCATATGTCTTTGTGAGCTCTTTTGCTTTTTCAATTCCCACTTCCAAAGCTATCGCAAGACCCGGCCCCTGAGTAACTGCTACAACGCCTATTAAATTCATTGCAGAGACAACAGGGGAGTCGCTTTTCTTTTTTGACTGAATGGTTTTTAAAAATTTCTTACAAGTCTCCTCTATAACGCTGTCTATTCTTTCCTGATGAGCCCGCTTTGCAAGAGACGGAACAACCCCTCCCCATTTCTTATGTATTAGTATCTGGGAATATGTGGCGTGAGAAATTATTTTTCGTCCTTCTGTTATTGCCACTGCTGTTTCATCACATGATGTATCAATTGCTAATATATAC
>CAYGGJ010000034.1:0-8172 GCA_964349415.1 uncultured Gammaproteobacteria bacterium
TACAGGAGAGATAAAACCCGGCTCTGAATGAACTTTCTTTTTGATCTCCTCGTCTGTGGCATGGCGAAGTTCAACAGCTTTGGCGAGATGCTTGAGTTTGGCTTCATTGACATCGAAGTCTCCACGAATGATTGCCAGTATGAATCGACCCTGTTCGTCCACGAATAAAACGTCTTTAATCTGCTGCCACAAGGGTTTCTTGTGCAACTTTACTCCGTCCTCCATAGTGGCTCCTCTTTTTGCTTCAACTTCTTCCAAAGGAAGAGACTTGTCTTTTGAATTTTTTTCTTCTTTATGAAATATAGCTACATCCTCGTGCGCCGCGTACGTTCCGTCTTCTGTGGTTAAGAATTTGCTTTCTCCGGCCTCTGATAAAACTACAAACTCATGGCAGTAGTCGCCTCCGATGTAACCATTGTCCGATTCTACCACCACTGTTTCCAGACCCAGTCTTTTGAAGATCTGACTGTAAGTTTTTCTCATGGTTTCGTACTCTTTTTTAAAATCGTTTTCATCTTCATGGAAAGAGTAAGCGTCTTTCATGATAAATTCTCTCACTCTAAGAAGTCCTCCTCGAGCGCGCAGTTCGTCCCGGAATTTTGAAGAGAATTGATAAAGATTAAACGGAAGGTCTTTGTAACTGATTTGGAATTTGCGGACTAGATCAACAAGCATCTCTTCTGCCGTACCGCCCAGCGCAAATTCAAAATCTCTTCTATCTTTTATAATCATAAGTTCAAAGCCAGCTTCTTTATTTCTATTGGTTTCTTTCCAAAGCTCTAGAGAATGAAGTACCGGCGCAAGAAGTTCTTGAGCTCCGGCGCGATCCATTTCTTCCTTAATCACATTCATAATTTTTTGTTGAACTAATTGTCCTAAGGGAAGGAAATAATATCTGCCTCCGGAAGAGTCTCGGATGAATCCAGATTGATGTAAATATTTATGAGATGTGCTTTTTGCATCGGAAGGCGCATCCTTAACTGTTTTTCCGAATAGTTTTGAGTAGCGCATAGTATTGTAATGCTGTTTAACGATTATATCACAGCTCTATTTAGGAAGAATATCTTTGCCGTTTTTGTAGCCAAGCTTATCAAGGACGATCCCGACTGTCTCCAGAGGACCTGAAGAATATGTGTCTATTACGATATCATAAAATTTTGATTTTGGATTCCAAAAATCATGTTTCCCATATAAAGCCTGCCACTTTATCAAATTTTCCTCTTCACGCTGCCTCATCCATTCTTTAGCTTCCTCAATCGTAACGTTGTCTCTATTTGCCACCCTGTCAATACGGACAGCATCATCGCTACAGTAGAGTAATACCTTAAGAACTCCCGCAATACCCTGCGCCATAAAACCTGCGAGCCACGCTTCGTAGATAATATTTTTTTCCGTCGCAAGCATCTTTTTTGTCATCGCATCCATATCTTGTTCGTGTTTGTCGGACCTGTGGATTGCTCCGCGTTGATTTTCATTAGAATTGTTCTTTCGATCATGTTCTCTTTGAAGATTTCCCACGTTGACATATTTCCATCCTAGAATTTCCTGGAGATTTCTTGAAAGCGTAGATGTTCCGGCAGCCACCTTTCCGGATATTGTTACCGCATGATATTTGGAATTGGTTTGCATAGATTATTTTAATAAACGGAAAACATCCTGTACGGAAATTACGAATGCAAGAGTTAATAGCAAGACAATACCAAAAAGATTAACATATCGTTCAACGGTTTTGTTAACTCTTTTTTTAGTAGCCCATTCGTACAAGACAAAGACCAATCTTCCACCATCCAATGCCGGAAACGGAAGAATGTTGATGACCGCCAGATTAAGAGACAGTAGCGCTGTCAGTTCGAGAACGGCGTTTTTTCCGAATTTGATAGTCTCTCCGGTAATCTGGGCAATTCCTATCGGCCCTCTTACATCCGCATCAGTTTTTTGAAACGTTACGAATTGAACAATTACTTTCGAAAGACCCTGTACGATCCTTACGGTTGTTTCAAAGGCAAAGACTAAGCCATAGTATGGCGCTTCGATCCAACTATACTTTTTTTCAACAAAAGGAGTGGTGACCACTACACCAAGAGGTCCTTGTCCGGAGGGTGGATTTTTTCTCGGAGTAATTTCCAGTTGTTTTTCGACCCCTTTTCTTTTTACGGATACAGTCATAGGAATCCCGGCATTTTTTTTACTAAGGAGTATGAGGTCTTCGGAAGTTTTGATGGAGTATTCCTGTTTCCGGACAACTATCTTTGTTACTTGATCTCGTGCTTGAAGACCTGCGGATTCAGCAGGTGAGTTTTTCTGAACACTTTCTACCAAAACCTGGTTTGTAGGAGTAGGTACGCCTTGGGTAAATAAAAACGAAATAATAACCCATCCTAGTAAAAAGTTTCCAAGAATTCCGGCTACGATAATTACAATCTTCTGCCAGGGTTTTTTATAGATAAAAGTGCGGTCTCTAAGAGATGATTTGCTTTTTTTATCCTCGTGATACTCTTCTCCGTAAAGTTTTACAAAACCCCCAAGCGGAAGAAGATTTATGCTGTAAAGCGTCTCTCCTTTTTTAATGCCGAATAAACGGGGCGGGAATCCGAACCCAAATTCCTCCACCAGTACACCGTTTTTTTTTGCGGCAAGAAAATGACCCAGTTCGTGGACCAGTACAAGTACCGCCAATATTAGAATAAAAAGTATTACTCCCATAATTATATCTGCATAATTTCCTCTTCCTTTTTACGTTTGGTTTCTACGATCGCATCCATCAGATCCTGAGCTTGTATGTCCACTTCCTTCTCGAGCCGGAATTTTCCGTCTTCAGTAAGTTCCTTTTTTTCAAGTTGATGTTTAATTTTTTTTCTTGCTTCGTCACGGTGATTTCTAATCTGGACCTTCTTATCTTCAATTTTTTGACCAATAACTTTCAATATCTTCTCTCTTTGTTCCTGAGACAAAGGAGGAATCCGTACTAAAATTGTAGTTCCTTGGGTTTGTGGTGTTAATCCCAAAGAAGAAGAAAGAATAGCTTTTTCGATGTCCGTTACTGTAGATGGATCAAAGGGAGAGATTACGAGAGCGGTAGGTCCATCTGTGGTTATAGTAGCAAGCTCCAACAGTCTAAGAGTGGTTTGGCCTCCATAAGCTCTCACAGGAAGATTTTCAACAAAAGCAGGACTGGCGCGACCTGTCCTTATAGACTTAAGGTCTTCTTTAAGCTGTTCGATAGCCTTTTCAGCCTGTTGTTTAAAAGAAGCTATGATTGAATCCATTGGTATTACTTTGTCCCCAATTCCCATCTCATGAGGCGTCCTATTTTTATGTTTTCTCCAATCTTCAAAACGAGTTCATTGAGAAGATCTTTTATTTTTTTCGAGGTATCTCGGTTGTATTCTTGTTCGAGCAGCTCTTCGACGTTTGAGGGATTTGTGGATGCCACCTGCATAGCAACTTCCTGTCCGAAACTTTGAAATTCTTTGTTGTCCGACACAAAATCAGTCTCACATTGCATTTCAATAAGAGCAGCTATTTTTTTATTATGATGAATATAGGAAAAAATTCCGCCTTCCATTGTAGCTCTCCCCTGCTTATCTTTTACTTTATCTGCTCCCCACTTCTGAAGCTTCTTTTTAGCAGCGACGATATCATTATCGCTTTCCTCAAGGGCTTTTTTACAAAGTGAAAATGAAACTCCTGTTTCTTCCCGGAGCTGTTTTAGTTTTTTAAAGTCAACCTTTGACATAGGAAGCAACCAATCTTTGGATGAGAAATTCTACAGCTATGGGAGAGTCGTCATTGGCTACTATTGGATAATCTACTTCATCCGGGTCGGCATTGGTATCAGCTATTCCCACGACAGGAATACCGCTTTTTCTTGCTTCAACTACCGCATTGGTTTCCTTCTTTACGTCGATTACTAGAACCGCATCCGGTCTTTTGGTAAGTTTGGTTATACCACCATAAAAACGTTCAAGGCGCGCTATATGTTTTTGTATTTTCCCGCGTTCATGTTTGGTAAGTTTTTCCCACGATTCGTCGTCCTTCTGTTCTTTTAATTCTTCCAACTTTTTAACATTCTTAATAATAGTTTCGAAATTCGTAAGAAGTCCGGGCAGCCACTTGTTGGTAATGAACGAGATTCCATGTTCTTGTGAAAGTTTTTTTGTTGCCTCGGCCGCAACTTTTTTTGTAGCCACGATAAGAAGAGTTTTTTCTTCCGATCGTAAAGATTTTAAATAGTTTTCTGCAAGTTCAAGCTGTTTTGCGGTAAGGGTAAGATCAATGATAGAAACCCCTTGTTCTATACGGTAGACAAATTTACGTGCTTTTGGATGTAGACGGTTTTTTTTATGACCTAAATGGAGACCTGCTTCAAAAAGCTTTTGTACCTCAGAAAGGCTTGCTGTTGCACTGTTCATTAAAAAAGTATAGCAGTCAGAGGCTAAATTCGCAAGAGAATCAATAAATTATAAAGAGAGTTTCTTTAGAAACTTCTTAAATTCTCCGTTAATATTTGGATGCCTGAGCGCCATCTCTACCACGGTCTCCATATATGCTAATTTATTTCCGGTGTCATAGTACTTGCCATTTTCAATTTCGACACAGTAGACAGGAACACCTTCTTTTTGAAGGATAGCTATGGCATCAACGAGCCAGAGCTCCCCGCCTTTTCCTGGCTTGATTTGTTTTAGGGCGTGAAAAATCTCAGGTGGAAAGATGTAAGCTCCTCCGGTCATAATATTTGACGGAGCTTCATCAGGTGTCGGTTTTTCCACAATCCTCTTGATTTTTGATACTTTTCCCTCAAAAGGTTCAAGATCTCCGATTCCATATCGTGAAAGATCTTCTCTTCTCTCAATCTTTAGTCCGGAGATTACAACGCCTCCGTGTTTTTCGTGTACCTTAATCATCTGAGCAAGACGCGGAGGATCGGCATAGACAAATTCATCTCCCCATAAAACGGCAAAGGGCTCATTTTCAACAACAGTTTCCGCAGAAAGGACAGGCGTTCCGTTACCGTAGGGACCTTTTTGTCGGACATATACAAAATTAGCCATTTCCGATATGCGCTTGGTTTCATTGAGAAGATCCTGTTTATTTCCCTGCGTAAGATTTTTAATCAGATCCTCATTGGGCGCATCAAAATGGTCTTCGATAGCCCTTTTATTGGATCCTGTAACGATTACGATATCATTTACGCCCGAAGTGACTATTTCCTCAACCACATATTGAATAACAGGTTTATCGACGATTGGGAGCATCTCCTTGGGCATCGCTTTGGTTTGAGGAAGAAATCTAGTTCCAAAACCCGCTGCCGGAATTACGGCCTTAGTTATTTTCATATTTATTCAAACTTGATCGTAAGTTTTTGAGTAAGTGGAGTGGAATTTTCGATAGTTGCGGAAAGTTCAGCTATCCCCGGTGTAGCAGATGACAGGCTAAATGTAGTCTTGCCTCCCTTATCCGAGGAGCTGCTTAATGTTTTTACCGTTCCAAGAGTAGAGCTTAATGAAACCGACTTATTTTCAAGGGGTCCGTTTGCCTCACTTCTCACAAATACATCTATTTTGACCTCTGTCTGTCCGTCTGCCTTTGCGCTTAGCGGCCAGGCGAAAAGGAGCGAATTTGTACCTGACGGTTGAGTAGCTTTTTCTGCTCTGGTAACCGTACTAAGTGGATTTTTAAAAACGATTAGGGATGTAAAAAAGAGGAATGCGACAAAAAACAGACTCATTAATGCAACAAGTTTTTTATCCATGGAGCTGTGTAATCTGCATAACGACTTTATTATAAGGGCACTGTGCTTTACTTGTCAAATATAGTATTAGGATCAGATCGTAACAAAGCCACCTTCCTTTACTTTTCCTTCAAGAATAAGTTTTGCAATCTGAGACTCTAACTCGGTGCTTATTACTCTTTGAAGATTACGCGCTCCAAATTCCGGCTTATATGCTTGTGCAATGAGATTTTTCAGTGTTTCATCCTTAACCTGGACTCGTACCTTATGAAGTTTGTAAATTTTTCCGGCATTATTGCTAACGATTTTTTTACCCAGGTCAAACAATGCGTCTTGGTTAAGGATATCGAATCCGATCACACCGTCAAAACGGTTAAGGAACTCTGGGGAGAAAAAATTGCCTCGAACAAGGTAGTCCATAAGTTGAGCTTGAGAGACGTTATTTTTAAATAGCTCGTGAGATGCTGCGTTTGAAGTAGCTATAACAATAAGATGCCGACAATCCACAGTCTTCCCGTAACCGTCCACGAAATACCCTTCGTCAAGAAGTGTAAGAAAAATATTTATAAGATCTTTATGTGCTTTTTCAATTTCATCAAGGAGAAGTACTCCGTACGGTAGTTCTCTAATTCGTTGAGACATTAGTCCCGGATTTTGTGTTTCTATAGAACCTATGAGTTGCGGAATATCTTCTTTTTGTTGGTAAGAAGACATATCAAGACGAATAAGATTTTTTTCTTCTCCAAAGAAAAGAGTTGAGAGCGCCTTAGCTGTTTCTGTTTTTCCGACTCCGGTTGGACCAAGAAATAGAAATGTCGCGAGTGGTTTTTTTCTTTTTCCAAGGAGAACAAAAGAACTCTGAAGGGTTTTTTCAATCGTCTCAATTGCCCGCGGTTGATGAAGTATAGAGTTAGACAGATTAAATTTAATACCGAGGAGCTTTTTTTTAAGAGTGTCGTCTAATTTTGTAGGAATATGTGTTTTGTCGGATATTACAGTATCTATAGTCTCAGGAAGGACGACTACTCTATCAAACTTGGTTTTATTTTTAGCTGTTTGCAGGGCCAGGACACAAGCGCTATCAAGTAGATTAATCGCTTTTTCCGGAAAAGGAATCTCCGTAATATAGTAATCGCTTTTTTCGATAGTATTTAAGACGGTCTCGTAAGGAATTACCACTTTATTCTTCATTTCCATACCGAGTACAAGATTTACTAATACTTTAGTTGCGTCTTCCTTTGAGATCTCTTTTATATCTACTTCTTCAAAAATTCTATTTATCTTTTCATTTGGAAAAATAAACTTTTGATAAAGAAACGGAGTCGACGTGCCGATAATATGGAGTCGTGAAGTTCTTGCAAATTTTTCCAAAGGGATTGAAATATCTACATTGTTTTGTGAGGACGAAACATATCTATCCAGATTTTCTATCATAAGTATGATATTTGATGCCTCTGAAGCTTCCGCAAAAAGTCCTTCTAGGAAAAGCTCTCTCTTTTTTTGGTCCACATGTTCGCTAAGAATTTTTTCAGTGTTTAGTTTTAAAATCCTCTTGTACGCGAGAAGGTTATTACTTCTTCCCTCGTAAATCCGCTTAGACAGCGTATCTAAAATTGCATGTTTCCCTACGCCTTCTTCCCCTACCAGGACTATATTTCCCTCAACGTTTTTTACGAGTGTTTGTTCTATAATCGCAATTTCTTTTTCCCGGTCAACTGCAGTCTGAATTCGGGATTGGTAGTCTACATCGGTGAGATCTTCAGTGTATTGATCGAGCGCGGGTGTATATCCAAAGGCCCAGTCACGTGCCAGTGGCGGGATGCCGAAGAGATTTTCCAGCTTCCACCATTTTTTTTGTCTCAGACCTGCTTCGTAGTATGAATTAAACCAAGAATTTACAGCTTCACGGGTAGAAGTTGTGAGACTGTGTTCTTGAAGAAAATGCTTCCGATACAGCTCCCTTTGTTCTTCTTCTGTTTTTACAAACTTCGTTGCAAGGTATATAAACGGAAGTAAGGCAAAGAAAATTAATATGATAAAAGGAAGAAGTGCGATATAAAGAAACTGGATTATCACAAAAAAAAGAAGAATGGAGATACGCATGACAAACCCCATAAAGCGGGAAATCATATTGAACGTAAGTTTGTTGAACCAATCCTCCAGAGAAAATCCAACCTCTGTTCTTCTACCTACAAGATTTTTCCATGGTTTAAAAAGCGTTAAAAAAAGTACGGGAACGGAAAAAAAGTAAGGAAAAAAAAGAAAAATATTGGTCAAACCTTCGAAAAAATTTCGAACTGTTTTCTTCACTCTCTGCATTGAAGACATCTTCTTTCATTATACATAGTTCTGTCTTACAAAAATCAATATAGTTTTTGTGCTAAACTGCCCTTGACATTTGAGAATAAAAAAGTATAAAAAAAGAACTTGCGTATTAAAAA
>CAYGGJ010000035.1:0-8086 GCA_964349415.1 uncultured Gammaproteobacteria bacterium
ATCAGGAGGAACAAAAAATGAGATGTCCTGAAAAATAACATGGGGTGGATTTGTTTTCGGTTTTTTTACTTTTGCACGGACGACAGCTTCTAAAGGAAGCTCAAAAAAGTATGTGTTATCGTCGATTATTTCTACGAAATGATCGTTACTCTTGAGTTTTGTTTCGAAGTGATCGTTTATAAGATCCATAAGTCCTTTGACTTCAAAGTAGTCTGTGCCGTAGGTCATGACTCCAAGCATACTTCTTTCACTTGTTTTTTTTCCTTCATAAAAGTAGATCTTACCGATTTCAAAAAGTTGCACTTTCTCCTTTCTGAATTTGAGTTGGTTGTTAAGGGAATTCGCCAGACCTCCCCTCAAGGTGGTTCTGAGCATCGTTTTATCAGCATTTAAAGAGTTTTCCAGAAGAACCGGATTAAGAACGGGATTCTCCTCACTTGTAAGTGGTTCTGTAATTTGCTCATCTAAGCCTGCTCTGATATATAGGTCCCGTAACTGCTCCTCAAGTATCAAAGTATTTGAGTCGATATTTTTAGGAGGGGGATTTGAGGGAAGCTCTGAGGGAACTCTATCGTATCCATAGATACGCAGCACTTCTTCTACAAGATCCTCTTCGAGTTCCAGATCAGTTCTGAAGTACGGGATTTTAACGGTAAGGTCGGTATCAACTTCAAGTTCAAGTTTTTTTAACATGTCTTCTGCCTGCTTTTGTGTAAATTTAACTCCCCCAAGAGTATTGAGACGATCAATCGTTAACTTAACAGTTGCTTCTTCAAATTTTTTGGGATAAACGTCAGTAGTAGCCACGATTGATCCACCACATTCCTTGAGTATCAAGTCGACTGCCCTCTGAAGGGCTACTTCAGTAAGCTTTGGATGGAGAAATTTTTCCAAGCGCGTTGAAGCCTCTGTTCTCACCTGATGTCTCAATGATGTGCGCCTGACGACAGCTTGATTGTATGTAGCACACTCAAGAATAATAGACGTAGTGCTACTGTCCACAGAACTATCCTTCCCACCCATCACTCCCCCAAGACCTAGAGGTTTCTCCGCATCTGCAATAACAAGATCGTCTTGAGTCAATTCTACTTTTTTATCTCCCAAAAGAACGAGGGACTCCCCTTTTTTTGCCGGTCTCATTACGAGAATTTCGTCTTTGATCTTCGCCCTGTCAAATGCATGTAATGGTTGACCAACTTCCACCATGACAAAGTTAGTGATATCCACGAGGTTGTTAACCGTCTTAATTCCATACGCATTCAATTTCTCTTTGAGCCACTGAGGCGATTCTGCCACTTTCAGTCCTTCAATGGTTACGGTATTAAACCGGTAACAGAGTTTTGGATCTACTATTTCTACCCTTGTTCGGCCGGCCTGTTGTTTGTAAAGATTGACTTGCGGATACTTTACTTTTTTATCAAGCACCGCGCCTGCTTCCCGAGCGATTCCTATTAAGGATAAGCAATCCGGACGGTTCTGTCTAACTTCAAGATCGTAAACCTGTGTTTCTCCGATCTTTACCGGCGGACCATCCTGCATATGGCCGATTGAAGTAAGTTTAGCCATAAGTTCCTCGTCATTTGAGAAATCGATATATTCTTTAAGCCAGTTAATAGGTACTTTCATGTTAGTCGACGAATGTAAGACTCCCGTCGTAAAGTCTTCTGATATCTTTAATGCCGTATTCAAGCATGACGAGCCTATCTAATCCCATACCAAAAGCAAATCCCGACCATTTGGAAGGATTAATTCCACAAGCTTTAAGCATGTTGGGATGGACCAATCCCGATCCAAGTACTTCTATATATCCTCTATATTTGCATACGGGGCAGCCTTTTCCATGACAAAAGGTGCATTGGACATCTAGTCCTGCGCCAGGCTCAACCTGAGGATAGTACTTACACCGGAAGCGTGTTTTGGTATCCGGTCCGTATAGAAATTTCACAAATTCAACGAGGGTTCCCTTGAGGTTTGCAAGACTAATATTCTTGTCTACCACGAGTCCTTCATACTGATAGAAGATGGAATTGTTAGTAGGGTTGGATGTTTCGTTTCTATATACTTTTCCGGGAACGACAATCCGAACAGGAAGTTTCTCATTGGTGAGAGCCCGTGCTTCAACGGATGAAGTATGAGTTCTTAAAAGAATTTCGGGTTCTTGGATATATAGGGTGTCGGCAAGATCACGCGCAGGGTGATCTAAAGGAAGATTTAGCTTTTCAAAATTAAACTCGTTTGTTTCTATTTCAGGACCATCGTAGACGCTGTATCCGAGATATCGGAAAAACGAATTGATCTTTCGTATCACTTGAGTCGTAGGGTGAAGGTCGCCTACTATTGGCTTTTTTCCCGGAAGAGAAGTGTCGAAGTTCGCCGATACTTTTTTCTTTGAAATTTCTGCGTGTCTTTTTTTTAATCCTGATTCTACAGAATTTTTAAAAGCGTTGACGGCTTTCCCCTGCTCTCTTTTTTTATCTTGGGAAAATTCACTAAGTCCTTTGAGCAAGTCGTTGATTACTCCATTTCTCCCCAGATACTTTATCCGTACTTCTTCAAGTTGCTGTGGGTTTTTAATAGAAGCTAAATCCTTTTCGAAGTCTTTTAAAGGTAAGTCTGACATGAAGTCATTATATGGAGTTTACTTTACTTTTTCAACAATCTTCTGAAAGACTGAGGGGTGCTCGGTTGCGATCTGTGAAAGTATTTTTCTGTCTATCATAACGTTCTTTTTCTTTAGCTGATTTGTAAATTGACTATAAGAAAGACCGTTTTCACGTACAGCAGCATTAATTCGTACAATCCACAATCTTCTAAAGTCTCTTTTTTTTCTTTTTCTACCATGATACGCGTATTCACCGGCGTGAAGTACCGCTTCCTTAGCTTTTCTAAACTGTTTGCTCCTGCTCATCCAGTAGCCCTTTGCAAGTTTCAAAACCTTTTTATGTCTTCGGTGGGTGGTTACCCCTGTTTTTACTCTTGGCATATTATGCTTTTCCTAACATTTTTTTAATCTTTTTAGCGTATCTTCCTTTTGTTTGCTTTACCTGCTTCAGCCGTCTTACCTGACGTTTGCTTTTGCTCGTGCGCAGATGTCTTAGATTATGAGATCTGTGAAGAACCTTTCCCTTCTTGGTAACTTTAAATCGTTTAGCAGCTGCTTTTCTTGTTCTTGTTTTTCCCATATTATTTTTTTCTAGAAACTACAGATCTTATGACCCGTCCCTCAAATCGCGGTTCCTTGGAAACCGTTACGTCTCCCAGACTTGCGATATATCTATTTACTACGCTTATGCCCATATCTCTTTTTCCCATTTCCCGTCCTTTTAGAGTTAAGTTGACTCTGAGTTGGTTCCCATGAGCCAGAAAGTCCTGTCCCTTGTGGACCAATCTTTCGAAATCAGCCTGAGCTATAAAGAGGGATAATTTAATATCCTTCGTTATGCTCTTCTTAACTCCCTTTTTGGCATCTTTTAATTTCTTCTCCTCTTGATATTCAAATTTTTTAAGATCAATGATTTTTGCCACAGGCGGCTGAGCCTGAGGTGCTATTAATATCAGATCTTCTTCTCTTTCCTGCGCTTGTTTGAGCGCTACATCTTTCGTCAAAACTCCAAGTTGTTTTCCCTCACTGTCAATCACACGAAGGGTATTCGCAGTGATGTGATGGTTAATCGTATAAAATTTCTTTTGAGGGAATTTTCTATTGGGTTTTCTCAATTTCGCTCTTGATTAATTGAACAAACTCAGTAAGTTTTTGCATCCCTAAATCTTTTCCGTCCCGCGATCTCACCGAAACGCTTAAGGGCTTTACTGCAGTCTCTTTATCTCCCATTATAATCATATAAGGGGTCTTTTGCAAGGTAGATTCCCGGATTTTGGCCCCCAACATCTTATTGTCTATATTCAACTGAGAGCGTATCCCGGCGTCTGCAAGCTCTTCGTGGACTTTTTTTGCTATTGAATTGTGCTTGTCGGAGACAGCAAGAACTTCTACTTGAACTGGAGAAAGCCACAGGGGAAAAGCTCCCTGAGTGTGTTCAATATATACGGCAAGAAAACGTTCCACAGCTCCCAAGAGTGCTTTGTGAATCATGACGGGAACCTGCTTTTCATTTTTTTCATCAATGTATTCGAGTCCGAGGCGTTCGGGTTGCACAAAGTCTAATTGAGGAGTTGCGCATTGCCATTCTCTACCCTGAGAATCTATAACCATAACGTCAAGCTTGGGTCCGTAAAAAGCAGCTTCTCCTTTTGCAATAAAGTATTCAATTTTCAGTTTTTTTGCTATTTTCTCTATAATCTCCTCAGCTTTGTCCCAATTTTCCGACTTGCCAAGATATAAACGTTTATCGTTAACATCCCTGAACGACAAGCGCAATTTAAAAGGCAGTTTGAGTGCATCGTACATTTTTTTAACCATATTCATGATATTTAAAAGCTCATCCTCAATTTGATCAATGGTGCAAAAACTATGCGAATCATCCTGTGTAATTGCACGGACTCTTGAAAGCCCTCCAAGTTCTCCTTTTTTCTCATCCCGGTATACTGTAGTTGTTTCATAGTATCGTATAGGCAGATCCTTGTAGCTTCTTGGAAGACTGGCAAAGATTTGTGCATGATGAGGACAGTTCATAGGTTTAAGAATTAGTTTGTCTGAAGTTTCCTGACTTTTTACCAAAAACAACTCTCCTCCGAATTTTTCCCAATGTCCTGATTTTTTATATAGTTCGTCTTTTGTGAGGTGGGGAATCCAAACTTTTTTGAACCCTCCCTCTTTTTGAAGATTTTCGGAAAATTCGATAAGTTTATCTCTTAAGACTGTGCCCTTAGGAGTAAACAAAGGTAATCCTGATCCTACAGCTTCAGAAAAAATAAAAAGATCGAGCTCCCGCCCGATCTCACGGTGGTCTTTTAGATTACTCATGTAAGAAATTATACAGCATGAAGAATCTCTCCGTTAGCTCGCAGTCTCCAGTTCCTTCCTTGTTCATAGCTTTGTATAAGTGCGGGCAGATAACGGTCGACTCTTTCCAGTATTATTTCAGATTTTTCATCTTCCGATAAAGAGGGATCGGCAAGCACTTCATCAATTGGTTGGTCCGTTAAGATTCTCGAGTCGGGCCAGTCAGTACCTTCTGATTGAATTTCCTGAAGTTGCGCCGTAAACCACTCCATAGGTTCTCTACCCGAATCGTATCTGAGTACACGGCTGGTTGCGCCAAATAGACCTGCGGCAAAAAGCAGTGACGGGATCCGATATGGAGCAACCCGTATTCTATCAGCTCCAAATTGGTTTCTGATCGACCTTCTGAGTCGCAATACGGAGGTTGCAAAGGCGCGCTGTCCTACTTGTTTTTGAACTTCTCTTGCAGCGTCTCTCACCTCGTGAACGGCAAGTCTTTCCCGTAGTCTTTCTTCATAAAGTTTCGGAAAGTACCTTTCGTATTTCATCGTTACTTTGTTTGCAGAAATTTGTTCATGCCGCACTTTTACCCACACCGAAGCCAAACGTGTTTGGGCAATAAGCTTGTTTGGAAATCGACCTCTGCTGTCCGGTGAAAGCGCTTCTAAAAGCTGTGGGGCCACTTTTGTTTTGTTTAGCTTAATAGGATTAAGATATCCGGTTGATTCAAGCATATTAAGTGCTTGATCTATAAAAAAGGGTAGATTTTCCCGTGTTATGTGTCCTTCTTCGAACCGGTCGCCGAGTTCGTCAAGATATTCTAAGAGCGTCTCGGCTTTTTGTTGAACGGGACCGGTAGGAATGTATTGATCCACAACGTGTATGGTCGATCGGATTGCGCCTTCTATATTTTGACGACTACCCCACCGAAGATACATATCTCCCTCTCCTTTTGGTCTTGTACTAAAGGGTACTTCCCTTTCATCATTTTTTGCTTTTTTATGTATCCATGAAGGAAGGTATAAAATACCTGCAAAGCGGTGGAATCGAACACCTCCTGTTTGTCTCTCGCCTGCAATTTCTTCATCCAGAAATAAAAACGGCTGCATCTCAACCATTTGTGCTAATTCCGGATTTTCCCTTTTATAAGCCGCAGCGCCTCTTAGATCTCTGCCATGAATTATTTGAGGAGCAAGTTGCTTTATTCCTTCGGGTCCTTGTACCATATTTTACTTCTTCCAGGCATGAATTGTACTTTGGAAAAAGCATTTATTCTACCATGGAATTGATATAAAAGTCTAGGAGATAGAATACTTGAGGCTGGCGTGATAAAATAGTATGACATGGACTCGTAGCTCAGCTGGCTAGAGCGTTGCATTGACATTGCAAAGGTCACAGGTTCAAGTCCTGTCGGGTCCACCATAGCGGTCGTAGCTCAACTTGGTTAGAGCGCTTCCCTGTCACGGAAGAGGTTGCGGGTTCGAGTCCCGTCGATCGCGCATTTTTTCTCCTGTTATAATCTCCATATGTCCACAAAATATGTTTTTACTGCAGTTGAGGCAAGGAAGTTTAATAAACATGGTATCGACCTGACGGTTTATGGAGAAGATGTTTCAACTGCAAATGTGGTGCGCGTTTCTGTAAAAAAAGGCCACTTTCAAGAGTTTTCCGACGTGAAAAGCTACTACATTTACTACATCATTGAGGGTTTCGGAACTTTTGTTTTAAACGATGAAAAGGTTGAAGCAAAAGCGACAGATTTAATTGTGATCCCCCCAAAAACAAGAATCCACTATTTTGGGACTATGGAAATGGTACTTACTGTTTCACCGGCATTTGACGAGAAGAACGAACGACATGTCAAATTCGTTAATGAGGACGAGAGTCCTCATAAAGGATGAAATAGATTCTTATATAGTTCTGCAGATTGCGCAAGTAGGTTTCATTACTCCTTCGTCTCTAGAACTTTCTTTAATTTTTCAATGCTCTTATCGTCTAATATAGAAACAGGATAAACTTTGGAATTAAGTTTTTTTAATTCTCTAATCTTTTTTTTGATTTCTTTTTCATCCAGCAAGTCGGTTTTTGTTAACAATATAATGATGTTTTTTTGTGCGAGCTTTGGACTGAATGCGGCAATCTCATTCATTACTGTCTTGTAGTCTTTTTTAACATCTGTGGTTTCGGCAGAGATACAAAGCAGCAGAAGAGAAACTTTTTCTATATGTTTTAAAAATTTAATACCCAGGCCTTTTCCTGACGAAGCTCCTTCGATAAGTCCGGGGATGTCGGCAAGAACTTTTTTACCCAGTACCCCCAGACTTGGCTCCAGAGTCGTAAAGGGATAATTGGCAGTCCGGACATTTGCTGATGTTAGGGTATTTAGAAGAGTGCTTTTGCCTGCATTGGGAATTCCTATCAGTCCATAATCTGCAATAAGTCTCATGACTATCTTTACATTTCTTACCTGTCCATTCTTTCCCAACTCAGCTTTGTAAGGGGTTCTCTTAATAGACGACTTTAATGCGTCATTACCCAATCCTCCTCTGCCACCGCGTGCGATCAAAACTCGCTCATCTTTTTCGGTCAACTCATGTTCCTCCTTAGTTTCAAGATCGATAAGGGTGCTCCCAACAGGGATCTTAAGAAAAAGATCATCGCCGTTGGCTCCTGCCTTACGGTTTTTATCGCCATGTTCACCATCCGCAGCTTTTATATGGAATTTACTTGAATAGGTGTTTAAACTAGATAGTTGAGAGTTGGCAATTGCATATACGTCTCCACCCTTTCCTCCTGTTCCTCCGCTGGGTCCTCCTCTTGCCGGGAAATAAGAAACCTTGCCGTTGCCGCCGGTACCGCCTTCTATTTTGAGAGTTACCTCATCAGTAAACATGACTTATTATAACTTACTTTGAACTATTACGAAGCTCCATTGTGTTAAAAGCGCATCTATTCCGTTTACAGTATATGGTTAAGAAGATCTTTTCTTCCAGTCATCCCAGTGGGTGTGAATAATGAGAGGAAGAAGCAGTGTTCCCAACACAGTCCAATATATCTTAAACCATCCGGATTGGATATCAGAGCCTAGTTCAAACGAATGTTTAAGAATTAAAAGCATCGCGACGGATTGAGTTATGTTTACCAACCACCAATTATTTTTAACAAAAGGTCTATTTTTCATAC
>CAYGGJ010000036.1:0-7676 GCA_964349415.1 uncultured Gammaproteobacteria bacterium
GGTATATTCAAAGATACGTGCTCTCAAAGTAGAAATTTCATTTGCATGGGGAGGAATTATTAATCATGAAATATATTTTGACCACCTTGGAGGAAAAGGAGGACAACCCTCGGGAGAAGTGGCGTCCCAAATTAAGAAAGACTTCGGTTCTTTTGAAACCTTCAAAAAAGATATAAAAGCGACCGGTATTTCTGCGCGCGGGTGGGTATGGACCGCATGGAATTATGCAGAGAAAAGATTTTTCAACTATCTTGGCGATGCGCAAAATACATTTCCTGTTTGGAATGCAAAACCAATCTTCGCCTTAGACACTTACGAGCACGCTTATTTTATTGATTTTGGATCAGACAGAGGACAATACATTGACATCTTCTTTGATAATGTCGACTGGGATGTGGTTGAGAAAAACTTTGCTCAAGTTGCCCGCTAGCTCCTTTTAATAAGCCAAACCTTGTAGTAGAATAAGGACTTTCATATGGCAAGATCAGAAAGAGAAGGACCATTAAAACCTTCAAAAAAACAATTGGAATGGCGTGGACACGAGCCATTTTTTAATGAAATAGCAGTTTTCCCCGGTGGAATATCTAACATGCATGACAGAGATATACAAAAATTACTTGCAACAACCGTCCCTGCCTTAGTGGATATAGCAGAGGACAGTCCGGAAGGAAACAAGATGGTAAATGTATTTTTCAAGCGGCATAATATGAATGAAGATCTGCTTCCAAATCACCGCCCAATAACTCCACCAGATAGAATATAATTTCCTAAATGATACGTACGCGCATTCCTCCTTCGCCTACAGGTGAAGACTTACATATAGGCAATCTTCATACGTCCCTTATTAACTGGACATTTGCCAAAAAAAATAAGGGTCAGTTTATCGTCCGCATTGAGGACACCGATCAAACGCGTTTGGTTAAAGGTTCGGAAGAGAGAATTTTAAAAACGCTTAAAGAATACGGTCTTAACTATACCGAAGGTCCTGATATTGGAGGTACCGCAGGTCCATATCGCCAGTCGGAGAGACTCGAGACATATCAGATTTATGCAAAAGAACTAATTGAAAAGGGAGTAGCTTATTATTGTTTCTGTTCCAAAGAGAGACTTGATGCTCTACGCAAAAGACAACAAAAAGAAGGACTAGTTCCCCGTTATGATAAACATTGTCTTGCGTTGAAGGATCCGCAAAAGAGAATAGATGCCGGAGAAAGCCATGTTATTAGATTAAATATCCCCGAAGATAGTACGATAACCTTCGAGGACATAATCCGCGGTGAAATTTCGTTTGCAGGTAAAGATATCGACGACCAGGTTCTTATGAAAGCTGATGGTTATCCGACATACCATCTTGCGGTAGTTGTAGACGATCATTTCATGAAAATTACTCATGTCATACGTGGAGAAGACTGGATTTCATCGACTCCAAAACATGTATATCTATATGATGCGTTTGGGTGGGAAAAGCCTGCATTTGCACATACCCCGCTTTTAAGAAATCCGGATCGTTCGAAGCTTTCTAAAAGAAAAAATCCTGTCTGGGCTTCATGGTATCTAAAACATGGATATTTACCCGAGGCGATACTCAATTACCTGGCTCTTATGGGATGGTCTCATCCGAAACAAAAAGAGATATTTGATCTGGAAGAATTTATATCTGTTTTTGATCTGAAAGACATGCAGACAGTAGGACCAATTTTTGATCTGGTAAAACTCGAATGGATGAACGGCGAATACATAAGAAAATCAGATCCCGAAATTCTGTCAAATAAAATCTCCGGCTTCTATCACGACAAATATCCTGCAGATCTGCTGAAGAAAACTATTCCCATAATTCAGGAACGGATCAAAAAATTATCCGACTACCAAAGCTTATGTGAATTTTTCTACAAAACTCCAGAAGAATATCAAATTGATCTAAAGGGACACAAGAAGTTATTTAAAAAACTTCATGATGCGCTAGCAAAGGTAAATGATTGGAAGGCCGATGAAATAGGAGAAAAACTTCAGACGCTTGCGAAAGAAGAAAAACTTCATAACGCAGATTTTTTTATGTGGATACGGGTAGCCATTACCGGAAAAAAAGTTAGCCCTCCTCTCAACGAATCGATGGAGATACTGGGAAAAAAAGAATGTCTCACCCGTCTTTCAAAACTTGCAGGCTAGGATGACTTCTTTCGTATGCTAGAATAGTAGGATGGCGAAAAATTCTCCCGTAAAAAAAACCAAAGCAAAGATACCCGGTTGGGTTACATATCTTGTAGTCGGAGCGATAATCCTTAGCGTTCTAGTGATAGCTTTCTGGGTTTTAATATTTCTCGGACTTACAAAATATAGCCAGGAGTTAAAAAAAGCAGGATTCAGCTTTGATCCTTACAAAAAATCTCTAAATCTCAAAAACCAAAAAACAGGGGAGGAGATCTCAGTAGGAGAACAAACCGGTTTGCCCAAAGCCCTCGCGAACTTTCCCGCGTATCCAAATGCACGGATCGTATTAAAGGTAGAATCTGACACTAACCCATCGGTAACTTTATCAACATCCGATGGCTCTAAAAAAATCTACCAATGGTACCTGCTCGAGCTTCCTAAAAAAGGATGGACAGTGACAGAGCAAAGCAGCTTTCTTATTGAAGTTAAAAACAAATCTTATAAAGGATCTGTCGCCCTCATACAACTGGATTCAGGGACGACAATAACAATTACATTGAATAGAAATAAAACTTACTGATATGGCAGGATTTGATTTTAAAAAAAGAGCGAGGCCCGGTTTTGACCCAAGATCGGCAGAGCCTTTTAGATTAAGCCGGAGTAAGATAGATCTTTTTATGAACTGTCCTCGCTGCTTTTATCTCGACCGCAGATTAAAAATCTCAAGACCAAGTATTCCCGGTTTTTCTTTAAATAGCGCTGTCGACTATCTTCTTAAAAAAGAGTTTGATCTCTTAAGAGAAAGCGGACAGGCCCACGAACTTATGAAAAAGTACAAAATTGATGCGATCCCTCTTAAACATCCCGACTTGGGAATCTGGCGAGACGACGTTTATAAGTATGAAGGCGCATCCGTGCTGCATAAGCCGACAAATTTTATAGTCTGTGGGATCATAGATGATGTGTGGAAAGATAAAAGCGGAAACTTAAACTTGGTAGATTATAAATCGACCAGTACTAATAAAGAAATTTCTCTTGAAGACAGGTGGAAGCAGGGATATAAAAGACAGATGGAGATATACCAGTGGATATTCAAAAAACTCGGATTCCAGGTTTCCGATATAGGATATTTTGTATTTGCCAATGCCGGGAAAAACAGACCGAAATTCGACGGAAAACTTGAGTTTGAGTTAAGTATTCTGCCGTATAAAGGTAACGATTCGTGGGTCGAATCATCACTGAAGCAGATGAAAGACACTCTTATGAGTGATAATGTCCCCAAAGCCTCGCCTGAGTGTGAGCACTGTGCCTTTGCAGATTATAGTTCATCCTTCTAAGCTACAATTTTAGCTTCATTTGTGCTATACTATAGGTATATGGAACGGCCTCGCTATGGATCTCCAAGATCCACAATACTTCTTTCAACTCCCCAAGAAAGCGAAAAGTATGAAGGACTTAAGATAACAACGATGTCTCGAGAAGCAAAAGATTTTTATCGCGGGGAGAGGGAGTTTTGGGTGACCTTTATGGGTGATAAGCAATGGAGAGTTCACGTAAACCCTATGGCGCCGGTCGAAGCTGATGTGTTTGAAAAACCTCACACGAAGTCACTCGCAAGAAGATTAAGTGAGAAGATTGTAGAAGGAAGATTAAAAGACAAACAACAGGAAGCTCTTTACTTCTTACATGCTAATTGGGAGAGCTTGGTTGATATTTTTTATACAGCCGATGATGTAAATCACCGTCAAAAACCAATGGCTTTTGTGCAAGTTGCACTGGATGAAGAGGGTCGACAGTGCGCCGACTTTGTAGGTATCGGTCCGGACGGAAAAGTATTTCTTATCGTTGCCGCTTCAGATAGCCGCAGCAGTAACCAAGAATTACAGAGACAGTACGATTTACTTCAAAGAAAATTCGGTCTAAAAACCAGCGACATTGTTCCTCGAATTGTAAACTTCGTCCAGGAGCAAAAAGTTTATCCGGATGGTACGGTCTCAAGTGGACGGTTTAATATTTATGCAAGGATTCTCAATGGGGCTTCTATGGAGGGGTAACTTTATCCTAAGACACGTGCCCAATGAGGATCGGTTTCCACGGTAAGCTCTAAATATACTTTCCTTCCCGTAGCAAGCTCCAATTCTTTTCTTGCCATACTTCCCAGTAGTTTAATCTTTTCTCCTTTGCGGCCGATAAGCATCTTTTTATAGCGGGCATTATTGGTAAGAATTCTTGCTTTTATATAAGTTAGACTGTCACTTCGTTCGGTTACTTCGTCAATTACTACGGTTGTGGTGTAAGGGATTTCTTGACCTGTTTTTAAAAAGACTTTTTCACGGATAAGTTCTGCTAAAAAAGTATGACTGTCGATATTTAAGAGGGGATAAACGGATTTATTGTCGGTTCTCTTGTTGCCGGCCGGCAGGAGATCAAAAACCTTATCCATAAGAGGTTTTACGTGGGTTTTATTTAGAGCTGATATTTTAAATACATGGGGAAATTCGTCTTTGAGGAATTCGTATTGAGGCAAGTATGTTTTTTCATCTAAATCTATTTTGTTTATAACTAAAATTTTAGGTTTTTGGATTTTTCGCACAATGCCCAAAACCTTTCCTTCTTCAAAGTCCCGCCTTCTAGTATGGTCTACCATGTATAAGACCACATCGATAGTGTCTTTTATCGCATGCTCTGTCTGAATATTGATCTGTTTGGCGAGCGCATCTTTTGTTCTGTCAAGAATCCCCGGCGTATCGACAAAAATGATTTGACCTCGTTCATCCTCATAAAGCGCTTGGATGGGGAAGCGGGTGGTTTGTGGCTTGGGAGAGGTTATTGCAACCTTCTGACCGATCAAATTGTTTAAAAAGGTCGATTTGCCCACATTGGGCCTCCCAATAAGTAAAACTGTACCGTTTTTCATGCTTTATTCTATCATAAGAAGCCTTGATTTGATAAAATAGGAATACTTTGCCCGGTCGTCTAATGGCAGGACAGCAGACTTTGGATCTGCTTATCGAGGTTCGAATCCTCGCTGGGCAGCCATCATACTTATGAAAAAAACAAATTGTGTAATCGTTCATGGTTGCCCCTCGGATGACAGTGAAGAAGCCACTCAAGAGTATGCCAGGCATTGGATGCCTTGGACCAAAAAAGAATTAAATGAAAAAGGTGTTCCGACAGAAATTGCGTTAATGCCAGAGCCCTGGCATCCTGATTACGATAGGTTTAAAGAAGCGTTTCAGAAATATTCCGTCAATGACGACACGATCCTAGTTGGACATAGCTGTGGTAGTGCTTTTCTAGTGAGATGGTTGGGGGAAACTAAAAAAGAAGTTAAAAAACTTATCCTAGTTGCCCCTTGGAAGATTCCTAATGAAGGAGATGAGGGAAGACAAAAATATTATGTGTACCCAATAGATGAATCGATAAGAGAAAGGGTAGGTGAGATTGTAATATTTACTTCAAATAATGAAGCGGATGAAGGAAAGCAAAGCGTAAAAATATTTCAAGAAGCTCTAGAAGGAAAGTTAATTGAATTAAAAGATCATGGACACTACACGAGAAATGATATGGGAGCCGAGGCATTTCCTGAACTTATAGAAGAAGTACTGAAATAAGTTCTAACTTCATCAATAAAGTCAGTATAGATTAAAAAAATAAAACTGCTCAAAATCTCCTTTGATTACTAAAGCAAAACTATAAGTATTTACTTCGCTTTCCTTAAGTTGGCCCTTCAATAAAAATTGTTCATGACCACCTCATTTTGAGATGAAAGTTTTTAAAGTAGATTTCTTGAAGAATTCGTACCTCGAAAATTTAAGCAGATTTATTCTCTTAACCTAGCTATATTATACCACAGAGTACTTCATTTATCAATCTGTTAGTAAGACAGAGCGTTATGGTGCAAGTAGAGCTTCCATCTCTGCGCCGGCTTCAGAGGCCGCAAGTAATCTTTTATTAGCTCTTATAAGATTATTTAGTCTTGCAAACAAACCTTTCCCATCGGCAGGTCTGATAGCCAGAGCTTCGTGTAAAGATCTAAGATTACGTGGAAAAGAGGTATTTTTGATAATATCAGGTTCAGCAAGCGCCATTGAGAGATAATAAGCAAGTTCCGGAAGATTGTCTCCATAGCCTATGTATATACCAAGTTGTCCAAAATCTCCCTGGCCTCCACCCCAGTTACCTGTAAATTCATATTGGCCGTCGTTCAGTTTTACGGTTTGTCCTAAGTAGCGGCTGCCTACATTAATTTCTTCGGATTTCTCCGCCCTAGAAAATCCCTCGAATTTACCTGCGTAGCTCAACATTCCAACTTTTATCAAGCCCTCGAGCAGATCTTCATTCATGGTCCAATCGAAATCAAGCCGGGACCTGTTAATTGTAAAAGTAAAAAAAGCGTGGTTTAATTCCGGAAGAATGGATTTCATATAATGCCAATTGGCAATCGTTACCGGGTATATGGATGGATTCATTCGTACTTCAATTACACCCCTGTCATTTCTTGAAAACTGAACGAAAGAATCCGCCTGATGTTGAGACATATTCAAAAGCGCAAGTCTTTGTAAAAATTTTGGGTGTGTAGATGTGGATTCAGAAGGAAAGTGAAACTCCGCCCCAACAGTGGGAAATCCATCAAATACAGCTTCTAAATTCTTAATGTCTGGAAGCATACCGTTCTCAACCAATTTCATTTTTGCAGCGTGTGACCGAAGCCTTGCCACCTGAGACAATCCCAAATCTCTTGTTTCTATTGGGACAACTGGATCTTCACTTACAGCCTCTCCCATTTGATACACATTTCGTATGAAATGTTCATCGGGAGACAAAGACCCTCCGGATATTACATACATTGTAATTGCACTAGCTATGGTTTCACCGCTTTTCGCATCTCCCAGTTTGGTCATGTTTGCGACAAAAGCCAAAGCTTCTGAGATTCTTGTCCGGTTTTGATCACAGTCGATTGTATTGGTTGACAGATAGCGGACTAAAGCACCGAATATAAAAGAGATGCGGGAAGCTTGGTTTTCATCGATTTTTCTGTATTTTCTTATAACGTCTGCGACAGGATCTTGATCAAAAGCAGGAATTAATCTGTCGGGACCTGAGTCTGGTCCCTTTGTGCCTGAAAACAATCTGTCCGTGGCATTTGGGCCGGAGAACACTATTCTAGGACCATTGAAGGCATTCGTAAAAAGAGAGGCAGCGCTAGTATCGTGGACCCACTCACCCTTATTAAGGAAAAACCATCCATTACATTGCATCGCAAAATTAAGATCGCGAGTACGTTGTGATAAATGATCTGCTCCTGCAAGAAATGGTCCTTCCGCAGAAGCTCTGAAGCGGCTCACTGATTGAGAATGAAGACTTTCCTTTCCCATAGATTATACGGGAACAGGAGCGCCGGGTTTTTTTACAGGTTCGCGCGTCGGAGATGGCGCGGGTTCTACGGGTCTTGGGGATCTTTTAGGAATGGCGGGGACATAGGGAACCTCTCGTCTTTTAGGGCCTTTCTCAGGGATTGATGGTTT
>CAYGGJ010000037.1:0-7528 GCA_964349415.1 uncultured Gammaproteobacteria bacterium
TAGAAAAAAGAATACTGGAGAAAAATACTCATTTCCTCAGGGACGATTTAGTAAAGTACTTACCAAATCAAGATACTCTCCTAAAGCCTCTTGACCAGTAATTACTTTACTTCTCTTCCTTTCCACTTCTCGATTCGTACATGATCATTTGGTCTGATTTCCTTGAGAAGCGTACTACCCTTTGGTAGGTGTATATCTTTCCAGTTGTCCTGTCTTGCTCTGCATGCTTTCATCTCCGCAACCTCTATTGGTAAGAATTTACAGTCATCGTTTTCCATTATGAAATAGCAAGTGTCGTGGACGAACTCTTCTTTTACCTGCGGTCCACCTTTCAATGCGAAGTAGGAAAAAAGATAGCGGTATGTATGGGGAATTATTGGTGGAGTATAGACTTTTATACAAAGCTCTTTGTTTTTATTATCCGAGAATATAATCCGGGAGACTTCCATATGTTCTCTTAGACCCTCCAGCTTAGGAGGTTTCGTATTTTTTATTTCGGATATGAAAGCGGACCCAAGCGATGTTAGCAATATGGCAAGGTATGCATAGACAATTGTCTTTAAAAGAATTTTCTTACTTTTCAAAAGCGCTGCAACAGAAATGGCGGCAAGCAGCACGAAGAAATAGGGGAGGCCCTCAAAATAATTTTGCCAGAAAACTGTTTTATAAATATGAGAAAGTACAAAAAGTCCTACGGAGAGGATTAGCGTAAAAAGAAAAAATTCTCTCTTTTGTTTTTTTAAAAAAAAGAAGGATGCAACGATACCGATAATAATCATAGCAAGCGTTGACCAAAGCAGCACCGGAGTTTGAGAAGGGAATGACTGTAAATAAAAATCTTTCAGCAAATGATATCTTTCCCAGAAAACTTGAGGATAGGTTTTTGCAGTCTGGACACTGCTTTCATTAAAGTATTTAAGTACAAGCTGTGTTTGGGAGAAACCGCTTTTCAACTCAAAAAGAATTCTCGGCATAACCGGAAGAATTAATCCTGCGCCAAAGTACAAGAGCCGTTCTTTTGTTCCTAAGAAGTCTTTAAGTCTTTTCAATATCAGCAAGGCAAGAAAAAAGGCGGGGTATAAGAAAAGGCCAAAGGCAACTTCTGCTTCGAAAACCATCGAAAGTGAAAAGCCGACCAAGAATAATATTTTGAGATTTTTTTTAGTTATGTACTTGTAGTAAAAATAAAGAAGAGCTAATAATGCGGGTGGGGCCAGGACGCTGTTTATAGCGAAGATTGATATTTTTGCAAAGTAAGGTCCTATGGAAACCAGTCCTGCAAATACTAATGAACTTAAACTTCCATACTCTTTTCGTATAAATAAAGAAAAAAGCAATAATTGCACAAAGGCCAAGAATAAAATAAAATAATAAAATCCCAAAGGGTTCCCTAGTGTAAATACAAAGGGGATAAGTAAGACGTAGTACCACCACACTCCGTGATTAACGCCGGGAATTCCTGTAGTGGGACCTAAAAGAGCAGGGTTTTTTTCGATAGCGATTCCGTAGGTTTTTAAAAAATCTCTACCCTGGTCAAAGGTGTAAGGAACTGTTTGAAAATAAATCGGCTTTACTCTAAAATAACAAAATAATCCGAGAATCAACAGAAAGCAGAAAATGTAGCCTATTTTAGCAAGGTTTCTCATCAAATTACATGAAATTATATCATAAGTGGATCTACGTCCTTTTCTGCCTCTTTGTAGCTGTCTTAACGGCATATTCCTACACTTTAATTGATCTTAATCTCACGCTTTTTAATGACGATCTCTTTCTGCTTGTGCGCAGCCAACTGATTCAACTTGGGTATTATCAAAGAGAGTTGTCTTCTTACATCTTCTTGTTTTTGATTTCCGCCGGATTTTACTTTCATTGGTATTACACAAAAAATTATAAAAACATTTCACTAAAGAAAATTCTTTTCCCACTTCTTATTCTGGGGGTATTGTCATATCCACTCCTAACCCACGACTTTTTTAATTACATGTTCGATGCAAAAATCTTGACGTTTTATCACCAGAATCCTTATCTAATGAAGGCTTTGGATTTCCCCACAGATCCGTGGCTTAGATTCATGCACTGGACCCACAGGTCATACCCGTACGGACCCAGTTTTCTACCAATCACACTAATCCCGTCCTTTTTAAGTTTTGGAAAATTTGTTCTCGGATTCTACTTGTTTAAAGCGACCTCCACTTTTTTTTATCTACTGGGAACATGGTCTCTCTCAAAGCTCAACCGGAAATGGGCGGTTTTCTTTGCCACAAACCCATTGATCATTTTCGAGGGTTTAGTAAACGGTCATAATGATCTAATAGCAGTAGGACTTGCTCTTGCAGGAATCTATCTACTCATGTCTAAAAAAGGAATACGTTCGCGGCTTTTATTATTACTATCAGGAGGGATTAAATACATTACGCTGCCCCTTCTCCTTCTTTCTCCAAATAAAAAAAGTATATTTAACAAAATATCTTTTGGATTAATAGTTGGCCTACTTTCGTACCTTTCAATTACACAGGAGGTCCAACCGTGGTATTTTCTTGCCCTCCTGCCGTTTGTAGTTTATTTTGAAGACATTGTCGTTAGATTAAATCTTTTTTTCGCAGGGCTCTTATTTTCTTACTTTCCCTACATACGTTTTGGCGGGTGGGATATGGCATGGAAGGTTGATCTAAAACACCAGATAATTATTGCTTTTCTGGTATTAAATGCGATCTATTTTTTGCTAAAGCTGCCAAGGAAAAAATTCTTCAAAAGATGAATTTTAGTGCGCACAGGAGCATACTTTAAACCAAACTTCAGGCGGTTTTTTGTCTGATATCTGACATGTAGTTCTGACCCTGATCCTTCGGTCGACTGTGAGACCTTATGCCAGATGACAACAGAGGGATCATAATAAAGTTTGATTCCGGCGTTGGTAGCTCTTATACAATAATCCGCGTCCTCAAAATATAAAAAGTATGATTCATCCCAAAAGCCGACTCTATCAAGTGCGTTTTTATCAAAAAGCATGAGCGCTCCGGTAATAAAAGCAGTTTCTCTTTCACTTTCAAATTGACCACTGTCTACTTCATCAACTCCTACATGATTGCTCAGTACATGGTCCCAATCAAAGGTCCCGCCGGCATACCAAATTACCCTGCCCTTATCTCCAGCATTATATTTTTCCTTATGGTATTCGTAACCCGCTGCATAATAGATTTTTCCGCCCAGTAGGGAACCGGGGTGTCTTCCAAGAGAGGAGAGTGCCTTTTCTACAAAATCATCTTCAAAGAAAGTATCGTCATTGATTACACAAAATTTTGTAAAACCTTGACTTACGGCACGTTCAAGACCTTTATTTACACTATATGAATAGCCTTTATTTTTTTCCTTTATCAATGTAATTCTCGGAGAATTTAGATGCTGGGTTGTGCCGGTACCTGTAATATCAACTATAAATACATGAAAGTTTTTATCTTTCTGTTTTTCTACACTCTTTAAAAAATCAACGAGAACAGGGGGATTTATTGTGGGAGTAATGATCGCTAATTTATCGTTCATAAGATCAGTCTTTTGCTAAAAATGATTGAATTTCTTTTTTAACGTTGATCCTGAATACAAAGATAATGAGAAATAAATATATGGATGCACCAGAGATCGCCAATACTGCCACGAAATATTTAGACTGAATATTGACAAATAGTGTTAATGCAAGAAGTATTCCTCCCATAATAAAAGAAGACAATAAAAATCTGTAAACCGGCTCAAAGAACTTGAACTTAAAGATTTTTTTTGCTGTAAATAGGACTAGGAAAAAGGAAACGGAAACAATTAAATGTACCAGTGGGAAGCCTAAGTATCCGTAAAGTTTTGTGAATGCCGGTGTAAGAATCCACGTCAATGCAGTAAAGAAAACCATAAATGAAAAAGAGAGTTTTACTTTACCCAACGCATTAAACAAATTCATAAAAGGTGCCGAAAAGGAAAGGATGAGGGATGATATTGCAAAAATATAAAATAGAGGAAGCGCCGGCTGCCATTTTTGGTAATTGGGGATAGCATTTACAAAATACTGCATGGTAATAAGCATTCCGATGAATGTCGGTGCTATAAGTGCGGTCTGGTAATAAAGAATTTTTTCTGAAAGAGTAGTGAGTTTCTCTTTTTGATCTTGATAACGGGCAAGAAGAGGAAATAAGACTTTGTTTACATTATCCATGACGATGCGCATCGGAGCGTCTGCCCACTTTTTTGCCCAACCAATATAACCCAACCCTTCAAAACCTATCACTTTTCCGAGATATAGAATTATCAGATCATCTTTGAAAAGTGCAAGAAAAGAACTTGCCTGAAACGGAATGCCAAATGAAAGAAGTTTCTTGAGACTTTTCACGGAGATACCGATTTTAGGCATCCAAAAAGATAGGGAATAGATCAATACTAGCCCGACAAACGCCCGTAGATAAACAGCAGCGACAAAACTTTTTAGGCCAAAGCCCATCAGCGCTAGCACCGAGACCGCCACATAAAATACCGTGTTTTCGACGATCTGTACTAAAACTATTTTTTCAAATTTAATCTTTCTCTCAAGGAAAATAGAAGGTATGGTTTTCATCGATGAAAAGAAAAAGGAAACCAGAAGCGCTTGAAAAAGCATCTCCCCATCGGGAGGAAGATCATAAAATCTTTGAATAAACGGCGTCATATAAAAACCAAGGACGACTAAGATTAGAGTGAGTCCCTGTTGGACCGTGAAGGTGGTGGTGAGATCGTCTTCTTCCACTTCTTTTTTCTGAATCAGTGCGCCTGCAAGTCCTATGTCTGAGAAATAATTAAGAAAAGAAATGATGGATAGTACCGTAATATAGATACCGAAAACCTTTGGAGATAAGAGAATGGTGAGGATGAGGTTGGCAATAAGTCCCAAGACCGCAGAATATCCGCTTTGGAAAAAAAGACTCATTGTGCTTATGAAACTCCGGCGTCTAATATCGGTCAGAGGTGAGTCTTTCTGCATGGTGAGTTTACTTTAAGTGAGGGTAATATATAATAGGATCATGCTTAAAAAGCTTCGGTTTTTCTTCAGCTCTCATAAGCTGTTTTTCGAGCTCCTTGCTGTTCTTATTATAACAATTCCTGCCTATATAAGCTTACTCAATCCCCAGTATTTTTCCATGCATGATGATCAACACATAGCCCGTCTTTTTCTTTTGGATCAGGGGATACGGCAGGGTTATCTGTACCCAAGATGGGTAGATACGCTGGGCTTTAATTTTGGCTACCCTTTGTTCAATTTCTATCCACCACTGGTTTATTATGCGGGCGAATTCTTTCATCTTCTGGGATTTTCATTAACAACCTCAATAAAACTGGTGTTTATCTCAGGATTTATACTGGGAGCCGTAGGAACCTATCTTTTAGCAAAAAGACACTTGGGGAGAGTTGCAGGATTGCTTGCCTCTATTTTATATACGTACTTTTTCTACCACGCTGTACTTATTTACGTCAGAGGAGCGCTGGCGGAATTCTTTACTCTTGCACTTTTACCTTATGTTTTCCTCGCGCTGGATAAAATTAGGGAAGACCTGACCATAAAAAGCAGTCTTTTATTCGGAGTTGTTTTCGGTCTTCTTATTTTAAACCACCCTTTGATAGCCGTTCCTTTTCTATTCTATTTTTCATTTACCTATATTTTCTTTCTTATAATCACAAAGGAGCGGGTAAAATTGACATTTTTGCTGGCCCTCGGAGCTGTTACCGGATTATCGTTATCAGCCTTCTTTTGGGCTCCTTCAATGCTTGAACGCAAGTTTACACTGGTTGATAGCATATTAACCAAAGAGCTCGCAGACTATGCCATACACTTTGTATGCGCCGGACAACTGTTAAATTCTCCCTGGGGATTTGGGGGATCTATATCGGGTTGTTTTGACGGACTTACATTTCAACTCGGCAGGTTGCACATAGCGCTTATTATTTTTTCCGGAGGGGCCGCTTTATGGTACGCTTCACTTCGTAAAAAAGTTTCGGTTAACTTTGAATTCTTTGCATACTTTCTATTCCTCCTTTTATTTTCTTTGTTTATGACTGTAGAAAATTCTAAACCCATTTGGGATAGTTTCTCATACCTCTGGTATCTTCAGTTTCCCTGGCGTTTTTTTACCTTCACTGCTTTATTTATCTCTATGATCGGTGCCTTTGGTCTTTATTATTTTCAAAAGCTTTTGGCAGCCCATGGTGTTTCTTCAAAAAAAATGATAGCCTCGCAGTTACTCTTACTATTTATAGCAGGTGGATTAATAATCGCCGTCTACCAAAAATACTTTCACCCTGCTTCATATCTTACGGCCAGGGATACTAACCTCACGACATTTTCAGAGATTGCTGATAGAGTAAGCCGCACTTCATTTGAGTTTTCACCAAAAGGAGTAAAGACTAAAAAAAATGAATTGGGAGCTACGGCATTTGACATAAACCCGGGTGATATTTCACAAAAAAAAGTAGAGGTCTTGAGAGGAAAATCAAAAATAACAGTCACGGAAAATAAATTTCAAAAAAAAAGGTTTGAAGTTGAGGCGGAGGATCAAAGCGTAATCCGGTTAAATACTTTTAATTTCCCGGGATGGACATATTATCTTGACGGAAAGACCGAAGCAATATCTTCGAATAATCCCTACAGGCTAATTACTGTTAACGTTCCACCGGGTAAGCACACTCTAGAATTTAAATTTGAAAACACTTCCGTGAGGACGGTCGCATCATGGGTAAGCGGATTAACTTTTCTGGGAGTTTTAACGTTCTTTGGGCTTCAATTCAAAAAGCGTAAAGCTTGATTTTCCACCAGGCTTATCGTACTTCTTAATTAAGTTGATCGGCCAGATTCCCGGAAATTCAGTACGGTGCGCAAAAACCACAAGTACTACATTATCTTCCACCAAAGGCTGACTTTCCCACAGATTCTTTTCCTCAAGGGGCCAAAAGCCCTTAATGGAAATTTTATCAGTGGACTTCAAGGAACTTTCCAACATATCTCCGACGACCCCAAAATTTCCTTCGGCAAGAATGATCACCGGTTTTTCAGTTGATCTGGATCTGGCATAATCAACTATTTCTTTTATTCCGGTGCCTGCTGAAATTCCTTCTATATACTGCCATTTATCAAACCCGGGCAGAGGAATCCGGTCCATCTTGAAAAGAATCGTGTAGTTGAAAAAAGAAACAGAGATAAGAAAAGCTAAAGAACAGAGGATAAATAAATTCTTTTTCAAGTTTGATAATAGGTAAGCGGCTAGAATAAGCAATAAAGTCGTTAGGAAAATAAGATAGCGGGCGTATACAACAATAGCAAAAAATGATAAGGCGAGATAAGGAATAAGTATCCATAATAAGAAATACAGACCAAGTTGCCCATTTTTTTTTATCAAAAGCACAAGTCCGCCAAGACCTAAAAATGAGAGTACATATGCTGTCTCAGCAAATATTAATTGCGGGATGAGCCAAATATTTGTCGGAAATCTCATAAAGGGAGTTTGTCTGAATTGGTCAAGAG
>CAYGGJ010000038.1:0-7429 GCA_964349415.1 uncultured Gammaproteobacteria bacterium
ACATCCGTCGCAAGTAAAATCTGGATCTCATCTCTTTTGAACTTCTGCAATATGGCCTGTCTTTGAAACTGGGATCTGTTGCCGTGTATTGCCCCTGCTTTAAATCCTCTTTTCACAAGTTCTTCAGAGAGCCTTTGAACGCCCCATTTGGTCCTCCCGAAAATGAGCACTTTGTCAAAGTTTTTCTGATTAAGCAAGTCGTGTAGCTGATCCACCTTCTTATTCTTATCGATAGTCTTTACTACTTCTTGGGATATGTTTTCCAAAGTATCTTTGGTTTTCACGGAAATGGTAACCGGATCTTTTACAAACTCTTTTAATACCTCTTTCTCCTTTTCACCGATGGTGGCTGTGAAGAAAAGAGATTGTCTGTCTTGTGGGGTGCGGGAGATCAGGAATTTGATATCTTCTATAAATCCCATGTCCACCATGTGGTCTGCTTCATCAAGCACTACTACATTAAACTTCGAAAGATCCAAAGTTCGATGGGTAAGTACGTGATCCTTGAGCCGTCCAGGAGTACCTATCACAAAATTTGGATCTCTTCGAAGGTCTTGGATTTGGGGACGCGGGTTGACTCCTCCTATGGCAAGCGCGGAATAAACTCTCAGATTTCTTGTAAACTCGAAAAGCTCTTCCTTGATCTGCACCGCAAGTTCACGGGTAGGCGCAACAATGAGAACCTTAGTATTTCTATTTTTTATGACTCTGTCGATAAGAGGGATGAGAAAAGCAGCGGTTTTACCTGTACCTGTGTTTGCGATTCCGATTACGTCTTTGTGCTCAAGTATCTTATGAATGGTTTGATCCTGGATAGGAGTAGGGGATGTGTATCCTTTTTGAAGAATATTTTTCTTAAGATTTTGGTCAACCGGCAGACTTTCAAAAGAATGAGTGGCTATGTACTCCTTTTCCTCCTGTGGAGCTACGGCCTGTGAAACAAGATGTGTAGGATCAAAGGATCTTGAACCAAAACGTGCGGCTCTTGAGCCACCATTTCCGCGAAATCCGCCTGATCTACCTCTGAATCCACCATTAGAACGGCCTCTGAATCCACCGGGACGGCCGCTTCTGAAACGGTTTCCACCACTGCTTTGACTTCGATTATTAGAATATCTCATATAAATAAAATTAACTTACGCAATTTGTGGGAGTCTTAATAGTGAAGGAGGTGAAGGATAAGGAATCTTCTTGACCTTTAGTCAGTATCGTAACTCTAACTAAAGTATACCACATCTCAGCCTACAAGTCGAACCAAACCGGTAGATAGCTGAAACTTACCACCTTCGCCCTTGCTGTCGTTGAAGCCTTTTATTTCTTCTTTCCCTGGCTACACGATCTTGGCGACGCATACTCTCTGCAGGAGACTCATATAGTCCGGGGTCTCGTTGCTCAAAGATTCCTACAGGTCCTACAAAAGGTCTCGGCCTTTCACCACTTGCCATAGAGGATTATATCATAAAGCTATCTTTTGATAGATCTTGATTTTGCAACCTTAAGGAGTACAATAATCGTTAATGGCATCGAGTCAAGAACGTTGGCTGGTTAGAAAGGTTGAAGGGCTTAAGGGTCCTGCTGCCGAAACGATTACAAAATTACTTGCACCTGCATTTGCCGGAGGAGACTTCTCCCTCCTATTTGATAAAAATTACAGAGGTGATCCGATGGTCACCGGAGCAAAGGGTGTTTTTGTAGTAAGCGCTACGGCCGAAATTGGAGCCCTCTACCTGGCAGCCAAGTCCCGACCCATGTTGGGCCTCGCATTTTATGGAGCCGGCAGAATTCTTAATTTCTTAAGTGAGGGTATTATGGATTTTCATGCATATCCCCCCAAAGACGAACCGATCTCTCTTGATGATTTTAGACAAGCCCGTATACAGCGCAAGGTATCGGGCAGGGCTTTAGCCGGCTAAAAAGTTATTTGCTGATCTTATTCCGGATCGAAATTAAAAAATGGGATGGCTAATTCTAATACTCGCTCAATTTCGTCTACCTGCCCACTAAATTTCAAATAATTCATCCAGATCAGTTTTTGATCTTCAAAATCTCTTTCCGGAACTCTAAACATAAAAATAGGTTCTTGCGATCTGTCTTCGTCAGTAAAATAAAGGTAAAAAACCGAAGTGGATGAAAAATCATTCAAATCCTCTTCTGTCAGTTTGGAAAAATCATTCGCTATTATGTGTGTTGGATGATCCAACTTGTCGTCTATGACGGCCCTTCTTTCACGAACAACCATCGGAGTTTCTTCACCAAGTGCAAGTTCAAAAAAGTATTGGACGGTTGTCAATTTTTGAAATCCCAGGAACGCATCTCTTCCGCGAGAAGTAATTTCAAGACTTCCCGTACTTAAAGAGGGGTCAAAGACATTGGCATCTATGTCAATAACTACATGACGATCTTTTCTGCGCTTCACTTCAACAATGGGTGCAGGCTCATCAGATTCCGGAGAAAGAGTAATGCGAACTCCTGCGAATCTCGAATTTCTGTCGGCCAGTACGTCATTAAGCGCTTTCAATCTTCCTGGAAATTCGGGGGAGAGTCCTGATTTCATTAATTCTGTGCGTGCTCTCGGATCCTCAACGAGTTTTGGACCTACATAACGCTCTACATCTTTACCTGCCATGACCGTATTATACACCTCTTTTTCTTGATTTAGAATACTATATACTTATAGTATGGTAATACTCTCTATTGATTCGGGAGTTGAGAAGACAGGCTACGCTCTTTTTGACAAACAGACAAACGGCAATACAAAGTTTTCTTACATTACTTCCGGGATGATCCAAACTTCAAAATCCCTCACTACCGAAAAAAGATTGGTAGAAATCTATGAAGAACTAAAAAAGATTATTAAAAAGCACAAGCCGGAACTTATGATTGTCGAGCAGTTATTTTTCTTTAAAAATGCAAAAACCGTCATTAAAGTCAGTCAGGCTCAAGGTGCAGTTTTGCTTCTTGCGGCACACGAAGATATGAGGGTAGAATTTCTCACTCCTCTACAGATAAAGCAAATTGTTACAGGATACGGACAATCCGACAAAATAGCGGTACAAAAAATGCTCAAAATTACGCTCGGCCTCGATCTTGAACTCAAGCAAGATGACCAAGCCGACGCCATAGCCTGCGGACTTGCATATTGTTACCTGAACCAAAACCTTCTCTAGCAATTAGCATTTAGTATTTGGCATTTAGGTAATTGAAGAAATAAGCTTATTCAGCATTTTTAAAATTCCTATCATTTCAGCTTCTACCTTTAAGAAATCCTCCTCTTCTATGAATCCCAGATCTTTCGAAAGAATTAATTGATTTTGTAGTTCAGTGGTTGAACCTTTGGCGACAAAGTAAAACTGCTGTTTCTCCCTTAAATTTCTTCTCCCAAATCCTTCCGCTATATTGCTCGTTATAGACAACGCAGAGCGCCTCATTTGAGAAGTCAAGCCAAATCTTTCTTTGGTAGAATACGTTTCTGTTAATTTGTAAACAAAAAGGACTAGTGAATGTGCTTTCTGCCATACGTTAAGATGTTTGAAGATGGACATTTTCACTCAGAAAGTCTAGTCTAGACGAATAGGCTAATCAGTCGTACATAAGCCCAAAATGCTACATGCTACATGCTAAATGCTATATACTTAGAGAATGAAGCCCGTCGTACTTGTCGTCCTTGACGGTTATGGAATTGCTCCTCCCGGTCCGGGAAATCCCATAACCCTTGCCAACCCGAAAAATTTAAACTCATATTTATTTTCATACCCCAATACCACTCTTCAAGCGTCGGGTGAAGCCGTAGGACTTCCCAGCCATGAACCCGGAAACACCGAGGTAGGGCACATTAATATGGGCGCAGGCAGACTGGTCTACCAAGATCTTCCCCGGATAAATATGAGCATCGCAGATGGTTCTTTTTATAAAAACACAGCCCTTCTGAAGGCAATGCTTCATGTTAAGACAACAGGAGGGAAGCTTCACCTAATGGGTTTAATAGGCGAGGGAACTGTTCACTCGAACATCGATCACCTCTATGCCCTTCTTCATTTTGCCAAAGAGAATCAAATAAAAAATGTTTTTGTTCACGCCATCACCGACGGCAGAGATTCTCCCCCCAAGTCTGCACGTGAAATAATCTTAAGACTTGAGGAAAAATTAAAGCAGCTGGAGATCGGGAAAATAGCCAGTGTCACAGGACGGTATTTTGCTATGGACCGGGACAGAAGATGGTCGAGAATTGAGCAGGCATACAATGCGTTGACTAAGGGCCAGGGAGATAAGGCTTTTTCGGCTATTGATGCTGTTACACAAAGCTATAAGGCAGAGAAGACGGATGAGTTTATCGAACCGACTTTAATAATGCAGGGTGAGAAACCTTTGGCGCTTATTGAAAAAAATGATGCAGTAATCTTTTTTAACTACCGTATTGACCGGCCGCGTGAGCTCAGCAAGGCATTTGTACTTGATAATTTTGAAAAGGATGCAAATATCAGCGCTTCTTTTGACCCTTTTGCAGTAAAGTATTACAAGACACATTTTCCCAAAGAACAGACTGCTCAAGCGCCCCCTTTTACCAGAGGACCGAAGATTGAAAATCTTGTTTTCGTAACTCTGACCGAATACGAAAAAAGTCTTCCGGCAGATGTGGCGTTTCCACCAACACCGGTAGAACTTCCTTTAGGAAGGATACTTGGAGAGCATGATATTCCACAGCTTAGGATGTCTGAGTCTGAAAAAGAAAGATTCGTAACGTTTTATTTCAATGGTCTGAGAGAACCTGCCTTTCCCCATGAAGAAAGATTGATTATTCCGTCGCCTAAAGTGGCGACCTATGACCTGAAGCCTGAAATGGCTGCAAACGAGCTTACAAGTATTCTCGTTCAAAGACTCTATGAACAAAAATTTCACTTCATACTCGTGAACTTCGCAAATGCAGACATGGTGGGACATACAGGCAGTATTCAGGCGTGTGTAAAGGCAGTGCAGACCCTTGATGTTTGCATGGGAAAAATTGTAGCCGCTGTCCTTGCTTTAGACGGGACTGTTTTGGTCACGGCAGACCATGGAAATGTCGAGCAGAAAATAAATCCCCAAACCTCGGGGATTTCTACCGAACATACACATAACCCTGTTCCCTTCATAGCAATCAATAACAAATTCAAGGGAAGACTTCAAAAATTGCAAAGCGGAGTACTCGCCGACATTACACCTACTGTACTGAGCCTTATGGGGTTAACAAAGCCTACGGAGATGACCGGAAGAAATTTGCTTGAAGAGATTCATGAAGTAAGCGTTGTTTAGTTGAGAAGCTTTCTTACTTTTTCTACCACTTCCTGAAGTGAAGTGTTTGCTTTTACAATATAATCTACGGCTCCTATTTCTTTTGCCGTCTTGGCCTCACCATCAAGATTGGTGAGAATTATAACAGGGATATTTTTGAGATTCTCTGTCCTTTTGATATTCTCAAGTACCTCAAAACCATTCATGCCGCCGGGCAGCATTATGTCGAGGAGGATTAAATCAGGCTTGTCGCCTTTGAGCATTTCAAGCGCCTGCTTTCCAACATAAGCGTGTGATACGTTAAATCCTTCTTCGGTAAGCTTACCTTTGTAAAGCTCTTGAAACTCCGCATCATCCTCCACGATCATTATCTTCTTCTTCATAATATCTTAAGTATAGTCAAGCAACATTTGTTTGTCCAGACCTTCAGAACTGTCTTATTTTTTTGCAACCTTCGGAAACTCCAGATGAAAAGTGGTCCCAATATTCTCCCTACTCTCAAACCATATTTTTCCTTTCATCCGCTCAATAAATGATTTCACTAAGTAAAGTCCCAGACCTGTACCCTGTGGTTCTTTTGAAAGTGCTGCTTCCGTACGGTAAAAACGCGAGAAGATCTTGCCTTGATCCTTTGGAGAGATTCCTACACCCGTGTCTTCTATATCAACCGTCAGGTTATCTTTCTTTTTTCCAATCCTGATTCCGACTGAACCACCCGGTCTGTTATATTTTATTGCGTTACCGAGCAGGTTTACAATGATCTCTTTGAATTGATGAGGTTCGCATGATATAGACATAATTTCTCCAACTTTAATTATCGGCTTCAATACGACATCTTTTTTTTGGGCTAAAGAAGAGTATTCTTTATAAACCTCTTCAAGAATAAGGAGGGGGTTTATTTTTTGGATCTTTCCGGCAGGAGTATCCCGATCTGTCGCTTGAATGTTTAAAAGGTCCTTTACGAGTTGTATCATCCGGAGGTTGCTTGCATACATACTCTCTAATTTCTTTTTTGTCTGAAGGTCCTGGTTTTTTCCAAGCAGAAGCTCTATATTCCAACGTATGGTGGCCAATGGGGTACGGAGTTGATGGGCTGCTAATGCCAGGAATTCTGATTTTTCTCTTTCTGCTTCTTTTTCTTTCGTAACGTCTCTGAATATTTCTATGGATCCAATTATTTTTTTCTTGTGAAGAATCGGGGTAACGGTAATATTAACGAGAATTTTCTCTTTGTCCTTCTTCAGATATGTAAAGGTTCCCATAAATTTCTTTCCTTTGGAAAGTACGATCGCCATCGGTCTATTTTCTGTGGGAACTATTTCTCCTTTTTCGTTTTCCATGGGGACGTTTTGAATCAAAGGTTTTCCTATAAGCTCATGGGGCAGTAGGCCGAGAAATATTTCCGCAGCACGATTCATAAGCATTATTTCTCCCTTATCGTCAGTGACAATAAGACCGTCACCTATGCTTTCAAGTATCAAGTCGTCTTTCACTTTTTCCTCCTCCAGCTTTTCCTGTCTAATACGGATTTCATTCTGCGCCTTTTCACGCTCTAAAATAGCAGCAGACAAAATAAGGGCGCTGATAGTAGTTACACCCATAAAGACCTGTAGGAGAAGAAGAGCGTCGTTTTGGATTGCACCGGAAAACGGACCCATTCCGTTCAAAGTAGTAAAGGTTGCAATGGCAGCCAGGAGAAATGTCGCAACTATCGTTGCTTTTTGTCCAAGTCTGAAGCCGATCCACATAAGGAGTGGAAAGAGGAGGTAGGGTTGACCTGTAAGAGAGGTCCTATCTTGAGAGAAAAATATTGAAAAAGAGACTGTGAAAAGCAGAAGAAAAAGACCAACCCCTTCGAAAACCTTTTGCGGTTTCCAACGGAACCTTGACTTGTTGCTCACTATAATGATAAACGGTGCCACGATTAAAGCTCCCCCCAGGTCACCTATCCACCACGTGATCCAAATTGAACCAAACTCCGACCATTGGGCAAGACCGTTTAAAACAAGACTTGTTACACCAATCGTTGCACTTACCATGGTCCCCAAGGCACCGGCAAAAACCGCATATTTGAAAATATTTGTCGGACTCTCAAAAGCATTTCTTCCATTTGCAAATCTGTTTACCAGATACGCACCCATAAAACCTTCCAAAGTATTTC
>CAYGGJ010000039.1:0-7034 GCA_964349415.1 uncultured Gammaproteobacteria bacterium
GTATATTTTCTATTCTCTTAAATGTTGCGCTGAGTCTGTATTTTATCTTCGTACTCCATCTACCGGTCTGGGCACTGGGGGCTTCATTTTCAATCTCTATTTTCTGCAGCGTAGTACTTCTTCTTACCGTACTTGCAAAAAAAATACATGGGCTAAGCTATAAGTTGGTATTTCTTGAAACGTTTAAGATTTTCGTTGCGACCTTTATCTCCTCGTTTTTTTCTTACTATCTGATGAAGGTTTTAGATGGTCTAATTCTTGACACCTCGCGAACTATCAACATTTTCCTGCTTCTTTTAATAGGTGGCCTCTGTTATGTGGCGCTTTATCTTTTCCTGTCATGGATGTTGGGTGTACGCGAATTCAGCCTTTTATTAAAGTTTGCCAGAAAAGCACGAGCATACAGACAGAAGTTTGTAGAAATTTATACCGATATTGAATGATGAAAAAAGACACTTCTCATCTTGAGGCGGTAAAAACGATCCAAAAAAAACTTCTGGGAAAAACCCTGACGTATAAGGAAATCTATAATCTTATGGATGAATTGGCTCATAAGCGCCTTAGTGACGTTTTAACAACATATTTTGTCGCATCCTCCTTCAACGAAGGGTTTTCTTTAAACGAACTTTACTACCTCATAAAAGCCATGGTCAATACGGGGACAAAGCTTGAGTTTAAAGGCATCGTAGCAGATAAGCACTCAACAGGAGGTGCTGCAGGCACAAGAACTACAATGATTCTGGTGCCTATTATTGCCGCTGCAGGATTTCTAATCCCCAAGACCTCATCAAGAGCAATCACTTCATCTGCCGGAACGGCAGATGTTATGGAGGTTTTGGCCAACGTAACCTTTACACCCGCCCAGATTAAAAAAATAGTTGAGAAGGTGGGAGGATGCATTGTATGGGGAGGGAAACTCGGCATTGCTCCGGCTGACGACGTAATCATAGATGTAGAGGAAGAGCTTTCATTTGAGTCATACGATAAGGTAATCGTCTCTATTATGTCAAAAAAAGTGGCAGTATCGACCAATCACTTAGTTCTGGATATTCCTGTCGGCCCCACAATGAAAATTCAAAAGGTTGAGGATGCTGAAAAAATAGCAGGTAAGTTCAAACTTCTGGGGGGGAAATTTGGTATGAAGGTTGTGGTCGACATAAATGAAGTAAGAGGTCCTGCGGGACACGGTGTCGGCCCTATGCTTGAAGCGCGTGACGTTTTAAGTGTTCTCGAACAAAAGAAAGACCGCCCGATTCTTCTTGAAGAAAAAGCAATAAGACTCTCTGGAAAACTTTTGGATATTTGCTTTAAGGATGCTAAAATTAACAAGAAGGGAGAGGAAGAAGCACGGAGACTTCTTACCTCGGGAAATGCCCTGAAGAAATTCAGAGAAATAGTCGTGGCGCAGGGCGGTAAGAGCGACATATCTTTAAAAGATCTTAAAATTAACGGCCACAAAAAAACAATCGAGTCTCATAAAAAAGGAAAAATAATGAAGATCAATAATTACAACTTGAATACATTGGCTAAAATATTAGGTTCCCCTGAAGATATTCATGCAGGTGTTGTTATGGAAAAAGCAGTAAATGAAAACGTAGAAAAGCAGGAACCCTTGATTTCTTTGTATTCAAAGAGCTACCACCGTCTAGAAGAAGCACTGTTCACATTAGAAACATTTCCAATATATGAAATCCAGAGCTAAGAAAAAAGGGAGAATTTTTCTCCTAGTCTTACTTCTACTTATTGTAGGAGGATATTTGCTTTTCAGAGAAGGTACTCTTCCAGTTGATAGGAGTGACAAATCCTCCGAGATTTTTATAGTCAGACCTGGCGAAGGATTAAATTCCATTATAAATAATTTGAAGGAGAAAAAGCTTATCAGAAACAGGATGGCGTTTTTTGCAATTGTCTACCAATTGGGAATTGATAAAAAAATCCAGGCAGGCGATTTCCGGCTCTCAAAATCAATGGGAGCGTATGATGTCGCAAATAATCTTACTCATGGGACTCTCGACATCTGGATCACTATTCCTGAAGGGTGGAGAAAAGAAGAAGTGGCCGAACGGATTAGTAAGAATTTTGATATACCCGAGGTTGAATTTGTAGAAAAAGCCCAGGAAGGATTTCTCTTCCCCGATACCTATCTTTTTCCCAAAGAAGCAACCGCCGATACAATTATTTCTATCCTCACCAACACCTTTGAGAATAAATTTGCCACGCTTGATGAAAAAAGGAAGAAACTCGGTCTGACTAAAGTTCAAACAGTGACTCTCGCCTCGTTGGTTGAGAGAGAATCTAAATTTGACTCCGAACGACAAGGGATCGCCAGCGTCTTACTTCGTAGATACCGAGAAGGCATTCCTTTACAAATAGATGCCACGGTTCAGTATGCAATGGGATATGACGCGGCAAAAAAAACATGGTGGCCTGTTCCTCTTAGCGAAGATCTTAAAATAAACTCACCGTACAACACCTATTTGAATCCCGGTCTTCCCCCCGGACCAATCAGCAATCCCGGCTTAACTTCATTAGAGGCTGTGGCAGATGCTGATCCGAATACACCCTATCTGTTTTACGTGCATGACAAACAAGGAAAAGTACATTTTGCAAGAAACGGAGAAGAACACGAAAGAAATATTCAAAAATACCTTCAACACCTTCGTTAATTTCTTCCTTCCTTAATGAAAGATTGAATTTCGCAGTATTATTCTTCAACAACCTCTCCCTCTGTGACTGCTCCACGGCGTAGTACTTCTCGGGGCTTTGAACCTTCGGATGGTCCAACGTACCCTGCAGCCTCCAGCTGATCGAGAATGCGTGCTGCACGGGCATATCCTACTGAAAGTTTACGCTGAATAAGCGAGGCTGAGGCCTTGTCCGTTTGTCCGATCAGGTCAAGCGCTGCATTGAAAAGCGGATCTTTGTCTCCACCGTTTCCTCCACCGGCACCAGGCATATATGTAGCCGTAACGCTATCCTGCTTGGTGATCTCCTCTGTATAGTGAACTTCCGGTCCTTTTGCGCGCAGGAACTTTACCAGCTCGGCAACCTCGACCTCCGTTATAAACGGTCCTTGAATACGTCTCGGTTTCGCCTGATCGGGAGGCAGATATAACATGTCTCCTTTTCCTAATAATTTCTCCGCACCGGGAGTATCAATGATAACCCGCGAGTCAACAAGGGATGATACATTAAATGCTACTCTGGTTGGAATATTTGCCTTCATAAGACCGGTAATGACGTCAACTGAAGGTCGCTGGGTTGCAAGCACCAAGTGTATTCCCGTGGCACGCGCCATCTGTGCAATTCGGGTAATAAGATCCTCTGCATCGCCCGGCGCAAATATCATCACGTCGGCAAGCTCGTCTATTACAAATATAATAAAGGGTTTCTTTTCTACACCTGCGATCGCATTGTATCCCTCAAGATTTCTTGCACCCACTTTAGAAAATTCCTTATAGCGAGTTTCCATCTCGGCCACGGTCCATCTTAGTGCCGAAATAATCTTGTCCGGTTCAACTATAACCTCTGTTAAAAGATGGGGAATTCCGTTATACAAAGTAAGCTCTACGCGCTTTGGATCAACCATAATCAGACGCAGTTCTTCAGGCTTTGTCCTGAATAAAAAGGTCGAAATCCAGGCGTTTAGCATGACCGACTTACCCGAACCCGTCGTTCCTGCAATCAGAGCATGAGGCATCTTTCCTATACTTGCGGCCCGTGGCTCACCGGATACATCAAGACCCATCGGTACCAATAGCGGATCCGGCTTATTCTTAAATGCGTCTGATGCAAGCATCTTTTTAAGCGTCACTATCTCAGGTTTTTTATTTGGAATCTCAATTCCGACCAAAGAACGTCCGGGAATTGGAGCCTCAATTCTTACCTGCCCTGTAGGAGCAGCGAGCGCCAGTGCAAGATCGTTGGAAAGCGAAGTAATCTTAGAAAGTTTTGTTCCCATGGTAATTTCAAGAGCATATTGCGTAACGGTTGGTCCAAAATTAACCTCACCAACGCGCGCCCTTATTCCAAAACTGTCAAGGGTTTTTTCAATAACATCTGCGCTTTTCTTCACATCTCCCCTGTCCGCTTTTTCCTCGGGAACATCCTGAAGAATATTTAAAGGAGGATAGACCCATGTCGAAGATGATGCCGTGTTTATAGGACGCATTTGTAAATCCTTAGGCGCAGCGGCAGGTAAAGGTTTGGCAATTGCAGGTTTGGGTTTGTCAAAATTACGGTCCTGTATAAATCCTTTATCTTCATCCTTTTCTTTAACCTTATCCTTATCCAGCGAACCTCTAAAAAGATACTGCCTGATAAACTGAAGACCGGAACCCACCAACTTGAAAAGAAATAAAACAAATGCATCGACCGATGTATCCAGTAATAAAATCAGTCCCATGAAAAAAGAGATTGCGAGAATTATTACGGCGCCTGCGGTCGAAAAATCCAAAGTAAGATTTTCATAAATAAAGCTTCCCCATTGACCTGTCTGCATAATTCCCAACAGCGAAACAAATACTAGGATGCTACCAATAGTGATATTGAGTTTTATAAATTTGAGCTTTTTTGAATTGAAAAAATGACCGGAGATCAGAAAAAGCAAAAAGGGCAAGAGAATTCCCAAAAATCCGAAGCGGGAATTTATTCCCTCATTAATGCTGTTTAGAACTCTGCCGTTTTCATCTGAAGCCGAAAAAAAACTAAAAAATGAAAGAAGTAAAATTAGACCCGCTGCAATCAGTAAAAATCCGATGATTGTGAAAAATGTTTTTTTGTTAACTTTTGCCTTTACAAAAGGGAGTTTGAAAAGAGATTTGCTCCTTGCCATACGTACAGTTTATTGTAATGAAGGAATAAATCAAAATCAATCAGTTATCGAGAGCGTAGATTATTGACCAAGAAGCTGAAGATTTATGCGTCCTTGTTTATCAATTTCGATTACCTTTACCCTAACCTTTTGATCAATTTTGACGACATCGTTGGGATCTTTTACAAATCCTTTGCCCATCTTTGAAACATGAACCATGCCTTCTTTGCCGGGCAATATCTCAACAAAAGCACCAAAGGGAAGAATTCTCTTCACTTCTCCGTCAAACTCTTCTCCGGATTCAACCTCGCGGATCATGTTTTCTATGTAGCTTACGGCTTCTTCAACCTTTTCTTTAACCAGTCCGCTTACGGTTACTTTTCCGTCTGAGCTTATATTAATATCTGTTTCTGTCTTTGCTATAAGATTTTTAATATTTCTTCCACCAGGTCCTATAATCTCACCTATTTTTTCCTGTGGAGGAGTTAAAACCATTACCTTGGGAGCAAACTTTGAAATCTCTGTACGCGGCTTATCCATTACGGCGGTCATTTTTGAAAGGATGTGTTCTCTGGCTTTCTTAGCTTTCTCAAGAGTCTCTATTATGAATTTTTCAGGAAGTCCGTCATTTTTAACATCAAGCTGGATTGCAGTAATTCCATTTGTCGTACCCGCTACCTTAAAGTCCATTTCTCCGGTAAAGTCCTCTATACCCATTATGTCGGTAAGAAGTACATATTCTTTTTCAGGATCTCCATAAAGTCCCATGGCAATTCCTGCGACCGGAGCTTTAATAGGCACACCTGCATCCATAAGAGCCAATGTTGAACCACAGGTGGCAGCTTGAGAGGTGGATCCGTTTGAAGAAAGAACCTCGGAAACTACTCTCACTGTGTAGGGAAAGTCTTTTGCAGAAGGCAGTACGGGTTCAATCGCCTTTTCAGCTAAAGCGCCGTGTCCGATTTCGCGGCGTGACGGAAAACCTATGCGTCCTACTTCGCCTAAAGAATAAGGGGGCATGAAATAGTGATGAATGTAGCTTTTCGCTTCCTCACCCTCCGGTCCTTCAATAAGTTGCTCTAAGCTTGGTGATCCTAAAGTCGCAATTGAAAGCACTTGAGTGTCTCCTCTTTGAAAGATTGCCGATCCGTGAGTTCTTGGGAGAACCGAGACCTCAACCGAAATGTCCCGGATATCATCAGGTCCTCGTCCGTCAAGTCTTTTTTTTGTCTTAAGGATTTTTTCTTTGATCTTCTCTTTGGAAAGATAATCTAAAACCTTGGCAATAAGCTTCTTGTCAAATTCGTCCTTGTACTTTTCAGCTATTTCGCTGATTAACGCATCAATAGCTTCCTTGTCCTCAAATTCTTTTTGGGCTTTTTGTTCGTTTAGTTCGTCTATTTTTTTTGAAAAATCTTTTTTAAGCAGGTCGGCAAGCTTCTGGTCTGACTCTTTTTCCTCATAGATCTCTTTTTCAAGACCTACTTTTTTGCGGAAATCCTCGATAAAGGCAATCAGCTTGTTATTCTCTTCTTGGGCTTTTTTAATTCCCTCTAAGATTATCTTTTCGGGAAGTTCTTCAGCCTGAGTCTCGATCATCATGACTTTTTTGGCGGTGGAGGCCACAACCAAATCTAGTTTTGAATATTTCTGCTCTTCTTCTTTTGGATTAACCACGAAAGATCCCTTTCCTTCTGCCTCAAGATATGCGACTCTTGAGATTGCGATTGGCCCATTCCATGGAAGAGCTGAGATATGTAGTGCTGCAAATGCGGTTATTGCGGCTAAAGTCTCCGGCGAATTTACTCCGTCAACGGAAAGGAGGGTTAATACCACCTGAAGATTTTTTCTGTATGACTTTGGGAATAAAGGACGGATCGAGCGGTCGATAAGACGTGCATTCAAAATTGCCTCGTCAGATGGTTTTCCTTCACGCTTCACCCATCGTGATCCTTTAATTCGTCCACCTGCATACAGCTTTTCTACGTATTCTACGGAAAGTGGAAGATAATCTTTATCTGCCTGCGCAGGTGCAACGTTTACCGTGACTAAAACACAGGTATCACCCAGTCTTCCTAATACGGAAACATGAGATGCTTGTGCAAGTTTTCCGACCTGAAATGTCAGCGGAATTCCATTTAATTGAGTAGATACTTCGGTAAATTTCATATGAATTTGTTCTTTTTTTGTTCTTTAGTCCTATTTTATTGTAGTCTAAGGA
>CAYGGJ010000040.1:0-6999 GCA_964349415.1 uncultured Gammaproteobacteria bacterium
AAGATAGTATTGTAACGCAATTATAAATAAATGGCTCGGATTATCAACATTGAAAACCAATCTGTGAGGAAAACTCCGTTTCTATAAATATTGTTTAGTATACTGTAACGATGCGCGTATCTATAAGAAGCCTTTGGAATAATGAATTCATTAAAGGTGGCGCTATTTTCACTCTCTCCGGATTTGTCGGAAACATTATTAACTATTTCTTTAATTTTCTTGCTGCTCGTGCGCTTGGACCGATAGGTTTTGGTGAAATTACAGCGTTGTTTTCTTACATGACGCTCTTTGCTGTTCCTACTCTTGTAATGACATTAGTCGTCATTCAAAAAATAGGATCCAAAGGAAGAGAATCAAGACAATTCGCTCTTTTACTAAGAGATTGGTTCAAGACTCAGGTAAAAAAATGGTGGTTTTTTTTGATACCCTTGGTGGTAATCATTCCTTTTATTCCACGGGTAACGAATCTTTCTACAATAAGTAGCTCTGCTTTCATCCCTCTCGCATTGCTGGGTTTTATTAGTTCCTTTTATGGAGCCATTTTTCAGGGACTAAAATTTTTTGGTTGGTTTTCGCTTATCGGACTGACAGCAGTTCTTCTTAAACTTATGGGTCCGGTTCTTGTCTTTGCCGGTATTGACGGTCTTGCAACCATTATGATTTTTCTAATACTCTCTCCCTTCGTCTCTTTTCTTCTATATCGATTCTCTATGAACAAATATATTAAAAAGGAGAACGTGCAAAAAAAAGAAATTCTTCAAAGAAGGTTGAGAGATGCGCTGATTAATAAGCAGGTCATAATTACCTTCTTGTCTATGCTCGCCCTGACTATGTTAAATAATGTTGACATCATATTTGTAAAGAAATTCTTTAACCCAACTGCTACGGGAGTATATAGTTCCTGGAGTTTGTTTGCGAAGATCATATTTTATATAGTCGGACCGGCCGTCACCGTTAGTTTTATCTTTTTTTCTCAAAAGCAAAGTAAAAAAAGTGAAGAGAAAATACTCCTAGTATCATTGGGGGTATTATTTTTTATTGGACTTTGTAGCTTTCTGGCATACAAAAACCTATCATTTTTGTTGATCCAGATTTTTTTTGGAGAAAAATTTCTTCCTGTTGCGCCCTACCTTTCACAGGCAAGTATTTTCGGCTCTCTTTATACGGTTACCGCATTCATGAATAGTTATTTTCTTGCAAAAAAAAGCTATCTCTCGCTTCTTTTGCCGATTTTAATCCCAGTATATGCAGCCATCCTTTTCTTCATTCCAAGAACTCTTTCCAATATTATCATGCTTAATATACTTTTCACCTCTTTTCTAACCGGTTTTTATCTCGTTGCGAGTAGCTGGAGATTTATTTATAATAGGCTCCGATGGAAATAAAACAATCAAACCACTTCTTAAGTTTAATAATACCGGTCTACAAACAACAAAAGACGATTGTCAGAAATATTAAACATATAGGATCGGTGCTTGACAATATTAGATATGACTTTGAAATCATCGCTGTAGTAGATGGTATTTTAGACAACTCTCTCAAAAACATAAAAAAGGCCAACATCCCCAAAGTAACAACTCTCGCATATATGAAAAATCAAGGAAAATCTTACGCAATACGTCTTGGAATGACCAAGGCAAAAGGCGACTATGTCATGTTTCTGGATTCCGGGATGGAAATCGATCCAAATGGAATCTCTATGCTTTTGGAGCATATGGAATGGTATAACGCAGATATTATTGTAGGCTCCAAAAGGCACCTCGCTTCCCGCGTCAAATATCCCATAGTTAGGAAAATTCTAAGCTATGGATATTACTACCTCGTCAAACTTATGTTTGGAATCAAGGTCCGTGATACACAAGCGGGGATTAAAGTGTTCAGAAAAAAGGCGCTGGAAAAAATTCTTCCCAGACTTATGGAAAAGAAGTTTGCAGGAGACCTTGAGATTTTAGTGGCAGCAGACACACTTGGCTTTGACCGCATATACGAAGCTCCTATCAAGATGGACTACGCCATCGCACCTTTCACCTCTGCAGCAAACCTGGAGGCGATCTGGGGTATTCTAACCGACACTCTTGCAATTTATTACCGTAAAAACATCGTTTCCCACTACCGTAAAACCGGTAAGAAGCTTGTTAAACCTAAGGGGTTAAGAGTAGTAAAGACATAATGAATATGAAAAAAGATCCTTTTATTTCTGTAATTATTCCTGTAAAAAATCTTACCTATCTTCTCCTTCATGAATGCCTTCCTGAGCTCGCCAAGCAAACGTATAAAAAATACGAAGTAATTATTCTTCCCAACGAATCCTCTCAATATGATCTTGTTCTTCTTAAGCTGTATAAAAATCTGAGAATCGTTCCTACCGGTACTATTACCCGTCCCGCACAAAAAAGAGATATGGGAGTGCAGGAGGCTAAGGGTGAAGTAATTGCTTTTCTTGATGACGACGCCTACCCTCATCCAAAATGGCTTGAAGAAGCGGCCAAACTTTTTAAAAAACATAATATTGAGGCAGTATGCGGACCCGGAGCCCTCCCTGCAAGTTCCAATACTTGGGAGAAAATATTTGACGAGGTCTTAAAAACGGGGATTGGTGCCGGAGGATTCAGTTATCGTTTTACTCCACGGGCAAAAAGATATGTGACGGACTACCCCTCAATGAATTTTTTAATCCGGAAGGAAGTTTTTCAAAAATTGGGTGGTTTCAACAGCAACTACTGGCCGGGTGAAGATAGTAAACTCTGTAATGATCTCATCGAAAAAGAGAAGGGCAAGATTCTCTACAGTCCGGACGTACTTGTCTATCATCACAGGCGCAAGAACCTCAGGGGATACTTAAAGCAACACGGAAGGTATGGTTTTCACCGGGGAGCCTTTTTCGCTCATGGGGATGAAAATTCACGAAACATCGCATATCTTATTCCTTCCTTTTTTCTTGCCTATCTCATCTCTCTACCGATTTTTTTATTGATCGGTTATACCGCGGGTTTTCTCTCATATTCTTTGACCGCTATTATCCTTTCCCCTTTGGCGCTTTATTGTTCCTTCCTCCTATATCTTATGCTAAAATCTTTACTTACCACCGAGGACCTTTTGGTTAGTTTAGGGGCACCAATGGTGCTTTTTTTAACTCATGCAAAATACGGACTAATGTTCTTAAGGGGATTTAAAAAAGGTCAGGGTAACAATGAAAATATTTATGAATAATATACAAATTGTCAAAAAAGGAGACATTGAAGTAAGAGTCGTACGTGACAAATGCATTGGTGCTGCCACATGCATCGTATATGCTCCTAGCACTTTTGATCTTGATAAGGAAAACATAGCAATAATTAAAAAAGGGGAGTGGGACAGATTTGAGAAGGTAGTCGCCGCTGCACAATCGTGTCCTACACTGGCTATTGAAGTCTACCAAAAGGGGAAGAAGATTTTCCCCAAATAATTCCCTATAATTAGGATATGCTACCGGCATTTTTAATAACATTCCGCGAGGTTATCGAAGCTACGTTAATAGTCGCAACCGTACTCAGTCTTTTAGTAAAACTAAACCAAAAAAAAGGCATAAAAACAACTATATATGCGACAATAGTAGCTACCTTATCAAGTATCTTATTGGTCGTATTTGGAAGCTTATTTGGTTTACAAATCCAAAAACTATATACGGGTAGAACGGAAGAGTTGATAGAAGGCGTATTAATGATAGTTTCCGCTGTCTTTATAACATGGGCTGTTTTCTTCCTTCATAAAACCTTTGGACGAAATAAAATCAAGCTTCTTAAAACCGTACAGCAAACAGTTGAAAAAAACGAACAGAAGAGCTTATTTATTCTTGTTTTTTTGGCGGTCTTTAGGGAAGGATTCGAAATTGCGTTATTTCTTTTAACAATTTACCTTTCTTCCAATCCAACTGACATTTTTCTCGGATTTACCGGAGGGGCAGCAGCAGCATTGCTTGTGTCGGCCGCCCTTTTTACATCCTTGTTAAAACTCCCGCTATATAAAACATTTAGGATTACCAGTATCTTGCTGGTATTATTTGCCGCAGGACTTTTAGCACGGGGAGTACATGAATTTAATGAGTTGGGTATGTTGCCCGAACTGGGCAAAGTAACCTTTACATTCATTCCCCATACTTCAACCTTTATAGGCAGCTTCATCCAGGCGATCTTCGGCATGTCCAGAACAATGAATACCATTCAAATATTCTCCTACCTCAGCTACACCCTTCTTATGAGCTGGATTTTGTTTTTTAGAGCAAAAAAACAACCCCAAACTTGACATTATATTAGATACTTGCCATACTTAAGGCGTGGTAACAAGAAAAAAATCCACGAGTGGTTTGATTAAGACAGTAAATACCAGAGGGGAAAAGATCGCAAAACTCAAAGACATAGTAGTAGTAGTCGGTTATGCTCCAATAAAAAACAAAAAGGGAGTCCCTCTTCTTTCCCAAAACAGACAGTTTCAATACTTTAATGCACCTACATACATTTATCCCATGGTACCGGCCTATGCCGCTTCAAATCTTAAGGAAAAAGGATATAAAGTCCATTGGATGGATGGGATTTCCGAGAGAAAGGAATATGCCCAGTGGGAAAAAGAACTGGCAGATGCAAAGCCTGATTACCTTTTAGTCGAAACAAAGTCTCCGATCGTCAAAACCCACTGGAAACAGATAAATCATCTAAAAGAAGTTTTTCCGAAACTAAAGCTTATATGGGTAGGGGATCACGTCACCTACCTTCCTCTTGAGCTTTTTGAAAACAGCGCTGTAGATTACGCTATAACCGGTGGAGATTATGATTTTGTAGTAGTAAACCTCCTCAATCATATCTATAAGGGCGAACCTCTTGAAGGCGGCATCTACTGGAGATCTGACAACAAAGACATAAAAGCAAAACCTGCCGGAACTGACACTCTAGCCAATGGCGCCAAAATTCATAATAGCGGCTCTTCTTCGCTACGACATAACTTAGACGATCTTCCTTTTGTAGACCGTGATCTGACAAAATGGGAGCTATACGCTTACGAAAACGGAAACTATAAATACACTCCTGCTACCTACATGTACTCAGGGCGTGATTGTTGGTGGAACAGGTGTACTTTCTGCGTCTGGGATCATACTATAAACCCTTTGGGTTCTTATAGAAGTTTTTCACCTGAACGATTATTTGCAGAAGTTAAGCATGTCGTTGACAAATACGGAGTAAAAGAAATATTTGATGATGCAGGAACTCTTTTTATAGGTCCCAAGTTGAAAAGATTCTGTGAACTTCTTATAGAAAGTGGATATAACAAAAAAGTAAAGTACGGCTGCAACATGAGGTTTAATGCGATAAATCAAGAATACTATGATCTCATGGGCAAAGCAGGCTTCCGGTTTATCCTATACGGGATGGAGTCGGGAAACCAGAAGACTTTGGACAAACTGGACAAGGGTACGCTTGAAGTGGATGCTATAAACGGACCAAGGATGGCCAGAAAAGCAGGCCTTGACCCGCATATCACCATCATGCTCGGATATCCGTGGGAGTCCTATAAGGAAGCTCAAAGGACAATTGCGATTGCAAAATATGCTTTTAAAAAAGGGTATTACGAGACAATGCAGGCTACAATTGTAATCCCTTATCCCGGCACACCTTTATATCAGGAATGTAAGGAAAAAGGCTGGCTTTTAACCGACGACTATGACAAGTTTGATATGAGACAGTCTGTGATGAAAACACCATTCCCTGTTAAGAAAATCTATGAGCTCGAACAAGATCTCTATTCTGCCTTCATGACGCCTCAATACATTTTCAGAAAAGTTGCGGGAATAAGAAGCGTCCATGATTTTAAATATCTCTTTTATATGGGATGGAAGTTGATCGGCCACTTGCTAGATTTTGATCCAAATCAAACTAAAGTAAGCGCATGGTCTCCAAAGTTTTGGAAAAATGCATTTGCCAAACTCGGAAAACACTTCTTCAGTCCAAAAACCTCAGTGGATGCGGAGAAAGCTGCTATAAAACTTGCTGACAGCGCAGTAAATCTTTAAAGAATCCTTTTACTTTTTCTGCTGTGATTCTATGTGTTCAATGAGAAACTTGGCTTTTTTATCAGTCGGATTAATTTGTAAAGCCTTTTTAAGATAATCTACAGAATTTTTATAATCTTCCTTTCTAAAATAGATTACCCCAATATTAAAATACAGCTCGGATATTTCTTTATTATAAAAAACAGAGTCCTTTGGCAATCTACGAACAGCCTCTTGACTGTATTTTAAGGCTTGCTCATAAGATCCTCTGACATAATGCAGTATTCCCATATTTTGATATGGCTGCCATAGCGTAGGATTAATCTTTATTGCCTTTTTAAGCAATCCTTCGGCTTCAATCAGCCTTTTCATTTTAAGGTATACCGCTCCTAAATTTACGTATCCTTCGGTATAGTTCGGGTTCAACTTAAGAGCTACTTTATAGGCAGTTTCTGCTTGTTTGAGATCATTTCTTTCTTCATAAACTCTTCCTAAGGCATTATAGGTACCGTGATATGCGGGAGTGGCTTTGATTGTCGCAATCCAGAGAGTTTCTTCATTTCGCCAGTCCCGGTTTCTGCTAATCGTACGGGCAGACAGGGCTAAAATAATTGCGATGAATATTGCGATTCCAATTATTTTTGTTCTTTCGTTTTCTATTAATTTAGATAGGCCGTAGCCTACGCAAAACAAAATTCCAACCGTCCCCAGATAGACATACCTTTCAGCCACTATCCAGTTGATGCCAAAAGGTGTTAGGGTGGGGGAGAGACTGATTAGAAAAAAAAATAACCAGAAGAAAATATGCTTGTTTTTTTTGAAACTAATGGCGATGGCAGCAAGCAACCCAGCGAAAACACTTAATCTTGCGATATACTCAAAAACACTTACTTTGGTCTGGTAATGGAAAAAGGACAGTTTGTCCGGCCATGTAATTAACTGTAGATAGTAACTTATAGAAAAAGGGATGAGAATAAGGG
>CAYGGJ010000041.1:0-6638 GCA_964349415.1 uncultured Gammaproteobacteria bacterium
CATCCATTCCATTCATAAGTCGCCGGTTACCGGAGAGTATTATCTTACAGATATCATTAAAGTTGCTCTGGCAGACAAAAAATCCGTATCAGCACTTATCGTGCCCTTCGAAGAAGTGGGTATTGGTGTAAACCGTATGGAGGAGTTAGAGGAAAGTCAGAAGATTTTCAAAGAAACCCACGAGGACTAGTCAACTATCGCTCTCCCCGTCGCATGCTGGATTTGTTTTTCTACAGTCAAAATTTCACTTTCATCGTGGACTGCTACATATCCTTCGAAAAAAGGAAGTTTCCAAACTCTTCCTGCCAATCCTTCATCAACAGGCCATTCTCTACCAGCTAGTATAAGTAGTCCCATAGCTATATGTTCGAGATCTGTTTTTTCCATTTCTTCGGCATATCTTTCTCCGTCTTCATCGGTTGTCGGAAACTCATCTGCTTGCTCATCCTCTTTTTTCCAAACGGTTCTTACGGTATGAGCTTCAATATGCTCTGATCTTTCTTTTCTCTCAAAAATAAGATACTGAGATTCTTTTATTCCCCCTCCATCATTCGGAGTAGATATAGTTATACTTCCCACAGGAGCCAGTGGTACGCTTTCCGAAGGAATACTTACAAGGCTTAATACGAGAGGGTTTCTGGGCGAAATTTTTGAGATCCTTGTAGATTTTATGTCTATCCCGCCTTTCTTCGTCGGAACAGTTTGAGCTACTCCTTCTTTGGTTAGTCCTCGGACATGACCGAGAGTTCTATTAATAAGGGTTTGTGGTAAAGCCAGATCAGTTCTTGTTGGTGTTTCAGCGCCTGCCATCCTTCTATAGTAGCAGTTCCAGCAAATTTTTTCAAGCCTGATAGATTTGATATAATAGTGCTACCCAAGCGGGATTAGTTAAACGGCTTAACGTCACCCTTCCAAGGTGAAGAAAGGGGTTCGACTCCCCTATCCCGCTCCAACTTCTTATGCTTACTAATCTAAAACGCTTTTTTCTCGCCTACATAGCACTTATAGTTATTTTTCTTTCAGCGCTTATTTTGAGCTCCACCATTCCTTCTTCTTTTTTGAGCAAAAATATCGGAAAGTCTTTGGAGGTTTTTAAAGAGGAAGGGACATATCCAAGCTATGGTTTGGTACCGTGGCGAAAAATAGTGCTCGATAATTACACAGAGCCATTAATGTTCAATATTGCTTTTTCTATAGATTCAACTCAACCGGTAAGATCCGCATTGACCAACATGAGAAATGCAGAATCTTTTGAGCAGCTTAATCAGATCGTAAATCTTGACAAAGCGTATTATCAAAAAGCAAAGCAGCCAATAGGGTACGAACGGTACTGGCATGGATACTTAGTTTTCCTTCGTCCCCTACTAGTTTTCTTTTCCTACGAAGGAATTAGAAACGTCATTACTTTTTTGTTATATGCGGGACTTACAGCATTTGTTTTCCTCTCTTGGAAAAAATTGGGAAAAATTAATACCGTAATTTTTTTACTAGGCCTGCTTGCCGTAGATTTTTTTTCCATCAGCCGGTCTCTGCAGTTCTCAAGCGTTTTTTTGATTGGGATCTGGATGTCAGTCTACCTACTTCTTACATACAGAGAAAATCAATCCCTACTCCCATTGTTTTTTATTGTGGGAGGCTTGACCAGTTTTTTTGATTTACTAACCGCGCCGCTTATTACATTGGGAATATTGCTGATTGTCTCAATATTGCTAGATAAGAAACAACGGGCTTTTTTAAATTCCCTTTCTTGGTATATTGGCTACTTGCTTCTTTGGTTTAGCAAACTGTTAATTGCCCACCTATCCTATTCGCCGGGAGCGCTTCAATCGGCAGTTGCTCAACTCGCAAACCGTGCAGTAGGGGTTGCGGATGAGAAGTTTAGCTTGTTTAACACAGTAACCCTGAATGTTTCCCAACTAATCGGTTACGACCGCTTTAACAAAATAGTTGTTTTGTCCTGCGGCATCTTGTTTCTACTTGTTTTATTAAGATATTTTTCTTTTAAAACTAAAAGGATTAAAAGCATTCTTCCGTGGGTATTTGTTGGAGTTCTTCCCTACCTTTGGTTTCTCACACTGGCCAATCACTCATATATTCATGTTTGGTATACATACAGAAATCAATTTATGAGCGTTGCCGCCTTTTTCTTAATTGTTGCTGAATTTATTGATTGGATTAAGGTAAAAAAAGAGGTGGGGTTTTTGAAAACTAAGTTGAAGTCTCTTTCAAGCCCGCTCAAATAGTCTTTACTATCCCCCATAGATTGCGCAGTCGTTCGATAAAGATTGAAGGAAGATTGAAGAGTATTTTTCTAAAACCCCAATTCTTGACTATCAGTATTATCCAGTTTCTGAAATCGAGGTATGCCTTTTTGACCTTAAACTCCGAAGAAGTTTTTTGTCCCTCATGAAAAATCCTGACTTCCTTAATCATGCCAAACTTTATCCCTTCTTTTTTCGCTCTTATAAAAAGATCCACATCTTCAAGGTATGCAAAATAAATAGGATCATATCCTCGAAGTTTGAAAAAATCCCCGGATTTAATGATAAGTGCTGCCGCGGAAAATCCATCTACGTCAGAAGTGGAGGAAGAATCTATGATAGGCCGAATTTTGCCGTACGGTAAAATATGGTAGCCAAAGTTCTCAGGCTGTCCTTCTTTGTTCAGAAGAACAGGAACCGCTGCAGACCATTTATTTTTTTTAAGGCGCTGGATGCACTTACTTATCCATTCATTCTTAAAGCTAATATCGTCATTGAGGAACACCAGGTATTCAAGATTTTTTACAGCCATTAAAGCCTGACGTGCTCCATCATTTGCTGCCTTTCCGTATCCTTCGTTCTTCCGATTGTTGATAGTCACGATCTTCATTGAAAACCGTCGCGTGTCTATCTTTTCTTCAAGAGGCTTATTTCCGTCGTTGTTTATCAGTACAACCGTACTTTTAGGGTAAAAATTATCTATGTTTTTCAACAGGGTTAATAGGCCTTTGGTATTTGTGAGCGTCGGCGTCACAAACGCAAGGTTATCAGTTAGGGAGTTTTTTGTAGGCATAAAATGAGGTTATACTGAGTACGCTAACAGGCGCGAGAATGGCAATTGCGTTTACAAGGGGCGGTGCTTTAATTCCTATTTGCGGTATGAGGATGAAGCAGCCTATGGTCATAATCAGGAAGTATAAGATATTTCCGTAAAGTACGAAAACGGGTTTTCTGAGCGTGTAGAGTACGAATTGAAGCGGAAGATTTCCTAAGGTAAATATAATATAGGCAGGGACCAGGCTTTTGGTGATGGCTGCAGTGGGTGCGAACCTCTCCGTGAAGAATAGATAGTAGATCCAGTTGGGAGTAAGCCAGACCAGAATATATAAAGTTGTGGGAATGAGAAGATAGAAGAAGCCATGGCGTAGTTCTTTCAGCGCCTGAGTTTTCGTCTCCACCCGTGCAAAATTTGGTGAAAGGACCTGCGTTATAGAGACCACGGTTGTCACGATGCTTAAAACTATTTTTTGTGAAAGTCCATAGTATCCCACATCATCTTTCAGTAAAAAGAAAGACAGGAGGAACAGATCCATCCTTCCTCCCAGATTGTAAAACTGCGTGGCTATAAAGTATGTGAGGGTATAGCCTGCCCGGAATTCACTTCTTTTTATCTTTGCCTTAGAAAGAAAGAAAACTATGTCTTTTCTGTCAAAAGCGAGCGTGAGGAAGAATAGCATGGGTCCTATGACGCCGAAGGTAAAGATTATCCATCCCACAGTCACTGTTTTTGTGTAGATTAGGGCGAGAAGGATAATTGTTTTTAGTATATTCTGGAGATTATTGTGTATATTGGCTACTAAGAATTTTTTAGCCGCAAAAAGGATATTCAGTGCAAAGTTCTGCCAGATGAGAAACAGGACCGCCAGACCGGTTATATAAAAATCACTGACAGGAGCTCCTGTTTTGAAAAATACCCTGTCAAGGTGAGGGAAGGTTACAAAAAGAATCAAAATGACCGTGGAGGAAAAAAGTGATTGGAAGGCGAAGTTTGTCTTTATGAAGTGGTATACTCGCTCTCTTTTTTCCTCAAGAAGGATCGGTAGCGTCGAGTATATTGCAGCGGTTACTCCAAAATCCAGTACATTAGCCAGGACATATGCGATACCCAGAAGGACGCTCAATACGCCGTACTCCGCAGGCGTCATGATACGCACCAGAATTAGTGCGAAAAAGGCCGTAAACCCGACGTTGAGATAGTTGCCTATGGTGTTTATGACGACGTTTCTGCTGTTGGGAGTACGGAGGAACTGGAGCAACCGGTGTCGCATGCATATATTGTAACAAAATAGTCTGCTATAATGTATTTTTATATGGCAAAACAGGCCCTTGTTACAGGCATTTTAGGCCAAGACGGACCGTACCTTGCAAAATTGCTTCTTGAGAAAGACTACAAGGTCTATGGAATGATCCGCAGATACTCAAAACCCCAGTTTGACAACCTAGATTATCTGGGTTTGACCAATAAAATTGAGTTTATAGAAGGTGATCTCACAGATGACGCGTCTCTTATTAATATCATCAAGAACATACGGCCTGCCGAGGTATACAATCTCGCAGCCCAGTCTTTCGTAGGATCCTCCTGGGATCAGGCAAAGCTTACTACTGAAATAAACGCCGTCGGAGTTTTAAATCTATTGAGCGCCATAAAGTTATTTTCTCCCACAAGTAGGTTTTATCAGGCTTCGACTTCCGAGATGTTTGGACTCGGTCAGGATAAAGGTTTTCAGGACGAAAATACTCCCTTCCATCCAAGAAGTCCTTATGGGATTTCAAAGGTCTACGCTCATTGGATGACTGTAAATTTCCGTGAATCATACGGAATGTTTGCGTGCAGCGGTGTTCTATTTAATCACGAATCACCCATTAGGGGGATTCAATTTGTGACGAGAAAGATTTCAGACGGTGTTGCTCAAATTAAAGCAGGTCTTGCCAAAGACCTTTTATTGGGCGACCTTACTCCTAAGCGCGATTGGGGTTTTGCCGGGGACTATGTGGAGGCGATGTATCTTATGCTCCAAATGGAAAAGCCCGAAGACTTTGTAGTGGCAACAGGAGAAACGCATACAGTAAAAGAATTCGTCGAGCTTGCTTTCAAAACTGCAGGGATTAACGATTGGCAAAACTATGTAAAAAGCGATCCCCGCTTCAAAAGGCCTGCCGAAGTACCCCATCTTCAAGGAAAGCCTGATAAGGCAAAAAAGCTTCTCGGGTGGGAACCTAAAGTTGCTTTTCCCGAGTTGGTCAAGATGATGGTTGAGGCCGATATAAAGCGGTACGAAAGTAAAAAATAACTTCATGGGGCATTATCAAGTCGCAGACCTCCAAAGCCAGCAAGAACTTCTCTCCTCTACCAATTACGATCTTCGAATCACTAACCTTGCAAGATTCATCTTAAAAAAAATCAAATACAAAAAAGGAAAATTTATAGATATCGGCGCAGGAAACGGATTAGTACTGCGTTTTTTTAAAGACCGCGGGTTTGAGGTCACCGGTATGGAGCTTTCTCAGGAACTCTGTGATGCCATGAAGAAGAATCCTCAGATGAGAGGAATTGAGGTCGTGCAGGGAAATATTACTGAAAAAAAAGGAAGTGAGAATTTTGACTATGTATTGGCTTCAGATGTCATCGAGCACATAGAAGATGACCAAAAGGCGCTTAAAAATCTATTCTCATTTGTCAAACCAGGAGGATTGCTCATTCTAACAATCCCCGCTCACTCCCACCTTTTTGGCAAAAGAGACAAGGCGTGGGGGCACCATAGGCGCTATGATAAAAAAGTGCTGCTAGATAAACTTTCTATTCTGCAAGGAAAGGTAGAATTTATTACTTATTGGAACTTGTCAGGATATTTTCCCTACTTGATCTCGGAAAAAGTACTTAGGAAGCCTATCAATGAGTCCATGAGGCATTCCCAGTCTTTCGTTAGTCGAATGGTTAGAAAAATAATAGAGCTTGAATTGCGAACCGAAGAATTTTTAGGTTACGCTCCCCTCGGTCTTACTCTGGTTGTAGGAATCAGGAAGAATAAGTAAATTTTTGAGCATTCACACTCTTCCCCCATTGTTCAAGAGTAAAGCCATCGCGGTCCTTATCGGTGACTAATCCTGTCTTTGTGTTCTCATCGAATATTTTTTTCAACTCAGGATTACATACAGACCAATCAATGTCGGGTGCAAAAGGAGAAATGCTTGCTTCGTTACCAGGGCTCCATTCGGCGGTGCAATAGTATTCAATTTGCGTATCTTCTACAAAAACATTCCCGTGTGCAAATCCCACGGGAATCCATATCCACTCGTTAATATCTAAATCCGGTGTCGATGGCATATCGTATGCAGCTATTTTTCCGTATGTTGGAGAGCCTTGCCGAATATCCAGAAAAAGATCGATCATCCTTCCACGAAGAGTGCGGATTAATTTGGCCTGAAAAGGATCCCATTGAAAATGAAGTCCTCGGACAACCCCCTTTTTAGAAAAACTTTCATTTGATTGAATAAAGTCATCGTTTTTCAGGGCATCTATGTCCGGATTTTGTTTAAAGTCGCTTTTTTTGAATACCTCGGTGAAATATCCTCTATGATCGGTAAAACGTTGGTATC
>CAYGGJ010000042.1:0-6630 GCA_964349415.1 uncultured Gammaproteobacteria bacterium
ATAAGAGATAGATAAAAAGGGATGTTCCTAAAATGCCGAATTCACCAAGCCAGCGTAGGAAATCATTGTCGGTCGCCTCGGTTATAGATGATGGTCCGGTTCCGACTATCGGATTAAACATAAAAGCGCCTATTGCACGGGGCCATTCTAACTGTAGCCGGGTAGCGCAGGAGATGTCGCAGAGTACTGTTTTTTGAGGCGAGATAAATTTTGAGATCTGGTCGGCTCTTTTTTGAATCTCTATCATATTCATAGCTCTTCCTTTTCTTCTCGCCTCCTCAATTGCCTGCTCAAGCGCAACTGCTCTGATTTTGGCGGGGTCAGCTCCCACCTCTTTTTGTCGCGAGAGTGGTATTTTATAGCCTCCGGCCGGGAGATTTTTTACGGAGATTTTCTGATCGATATTTTCCGCACCGGTCTGTTGATTCACAAAGACCGTCTTCACCTGGAAGGTTTGCTGAAATCTTTTAGTCATGTCGCCCGTAACAAAAAGCAAAACAGCGGTAAGTAAAAGTACAATTCCGTAGACCTTGAATTTTCTCAAGAATAACAGAAAAGCTGAGATGGAGACGATATATCCTACAAATGATGAACGAGCTGCGGTATAAAGAAGAATGATAAGCGAGAGTATAAAAAGTAAAAAATACTGCTTCTTTTTGGTGAAGAAAAAGAACCCTAAGATGATCGGCATCGAAAAGGTGAGGTAGGCTGCAAGGTCAAAGTGGCCTCCGAATGTCGAATTCAGGCGGTCTTCCGGGTTTAAGGTAAGAAGTCTTCCGTCAACATAAGCCGGGTTCATGGATTGAATTGAAGGGAAGGCGAGAAATTTTTGTCCCAGTGCATACAGACAAACTACAAGAAGAGTTCCCAGATAGATCTTTAAGTAGCTGAAGAATCTCTTTTCGGAGATTACCGTAGAAGAGGCTATGAAGAAGATTGCCATGTACTGGATCCTTCTTAAACTATGAAGAAGTCCCAGGTTAGTTACGACGACCGTATTTTGAACAAAAGCTCCGTACAGGAAAGATACGAAGACAGCTGTCCAAAACAAAAGTACCGGAATAAGGAATTTTTTATTTAGCCTGACCTTTCTTCTTGCCAGTTGGACCAAAAAAATCAGACCTACGATAAATGGAAGAAGATCGTCGAAGCGGATTTTAATATATGTATATTCGACATGTTGAAGTGGAATTTTTGGCAAAAGAGAGCTTAGGACAATGTAGGCGAGAAGGGAAAAATGAGCCAGATTGTCATCGAGTTTCTTGAGCAAGCTTGAAAGCTTTTTCATACGTTTCTGTAAGATACGAGTTGTTGGTAAGACGTCCTATTCCAATCGATATTACTGCCTTTAATTTTAGCATAAACCTCAGTAAAAACAGGTGTAGTTTGGAGCGGTGTTTACGGTATAAATAGAGAAAGCCTGTGTATACCTGAAGAATGGGGTATGTCTTGCCTTGGGATGATGCTGAGCCCAGATGGATAAATCTTGCCTCGGGATAGAAATACACTTTGAATCCCTGTTTTCGTGCGCGGTGAAGCAGATCAATCTCTTCCATGTACATAAAAATTCCTTCATCAAAGCCTTTGAGCTTCGTAAAGTATTCTTTCTTGGTTAAGATACAGGCGCCTGAGACCCAGTCGACCTGCTTAGTCGAGTTGGGAGAATAGCGGGTCAGGTTCCAGTAGTCGCCCCTTAAAAACAATGCTCCGAATATAACAGGAAGGGAGTAAAAGGGTCCGCTGGAAGCCTGCGGGGTCATATCCATATTTAAGAGTTTTCCTCCCAAAAAATGCATTTTCCCCTCATTTTCAGTCAAAAAATTAAGGAGTATTTCTACGGCGTTATCTAAAACCACTGTATCGGAATTTAACAAAAGGACATATTCAGAAGATGCCAATTTAACCCCTTGATTATTTGCTTTCCCAAAGCCGGTATTGATCTTGTTTAGAGCTAATTTTATCTGTGGATGTTTTTTTTGCATTTCCCGGAGCATCTCTACCGAGCCGTCTTGAGAATCATTGTCTACGATTACTATTTCATAGGAGATCTCGGAGTTTTTAAGTGAATTAAATACCGATTCGAGGCAGTTTTTCGTGATGTCTTTGGTGTTGAAAGAGACTATTATGATCGAAAGAACCGGCGATTTCATGGGATTTAGTATAATTATAGCAGAGGCTGAGTAGCTCAGTGGTAGAGCACACGTTTCATAAGCGTTAGGTCGGGAGTTCGATTCTCCCCTCAGCCACCATAACTATGGAACAACTTGTAGCTTATACCATCATCGCAATAATGGCCGTAATTAGCCCGGGCCCTGATTTCGCAATAGTTATAAAAAATAGTCTCGCTTATTCGAGAAAAGCAGGTGTCTATACGGCATTGGGGATAGGAATGGGGTTGTCGGTACATGTTCTTTATACTCTGGTCGGCATAGGATTTATTATTTCAAGGTCAATACTTCTTTTTAATCTTATTAAATACTTGGGAGCAGCCTATCTGATTTATCTGGGAATCTCCGCATTGCTTTCAAAATCCGATTACAAACTAACGGTCAAATATTCTAAAAAAGAAAAGGAGCTGCCATTTCACAAAGCGTTTCTAGAAGGATTTTTAACCAATGTGTTAAACCCAAAAGCAACTTTATTTTTTGTGGGTGTATTTACGCAGCTTATCGACAAAAGCACCCCTCTATTTATTCAAGCTTTTTACGGCTTAGAAATAATGACTATAGCCTTTATCTGGTTTTCGGTACTGGCAGTAGTCTTGTCACATTCTTTAGTTCAAAAAAGAATTGCGGGGGCGCAAAAATATTTCGTTAAGGCAATGGGAGGTATCTTGATTCTCCTGGGTGTTAAAGTAATCCTGACCAAGGCAAATTGAGCAGTTAAGGATTGGGGGTGGGTGTGGGTTGATTTGGTTGGTCTCCTGCACAGTCCAAACAGTAAGTGGACAGGCCGTCGGTAACAATAGTTTTTTCCTTCTCCTCAATATTTGAATCGCCCGGATTAGGATTGGCGATAAATTTATCGCTGTCTTTTGTTACCCACACTTTCTTCTTCTCTGTTTTCAAAGATCCTCCCGTGGCTTTGTTTTCGGTACCCCTTATAAAGTATTCAAATCGGGGAGGACATCCTGCGGACTGACCTTCTTGTCCGGGTTGGGGATTAGTACTTTGAGTCACTCCGGTTGTCCAGCATACATTTCTTCCCACGACATTTGCCGGTTTAATCGGCTTTAAGTCCGGTTGGTTGGCAAGTGCATATCTCATAATTCTATTCCAGATAGGAGAGGCTCCTGTGATACCGGAGGCGATTGCTTGATTCATGGGAGTATTGTCATTATTACCCACCCAGACTGTAGTCAGGAAGTTGGCTGTGTAGCCTATGGTCCAGTTATCCTTTTTGTCATCCGTAGTCCCTGTTTTTACAGACACACTTTTTCGCGGGATTACTAAAAGAGAAGTAGATCCAAAGGCCTGTGATCTTGCAAAATTATCAAGAAGGATATGAGAGATGAGAAATGCCGTCTCCTGCGAAATGGCGCGTTTTCCCTGAATGGCAATAAAGTTGGGATTTTTTATAGGAGCCCTTACGTTTTGCACAAAATTCGGATCCTCAAATTTGAAAAGCTCTTTACCCGACTTATCCTGTACTTTAAGAATGCTTACCAGTTTCTTGGGTTTTCCGCGGTTAGCAAAAGAAGAAAAGGCTTGTGACATTTCTGTCATCTTAACTTCTCCTCCTCCCAGAGTGAGAGAGAGACCGTAGTTAACCGGATCCTTAAACGAGGTAATCATGAAGGCGGGAGCTGAAGCAACGAATTCCCGTACTCCATTGAGGGCTAACATTTTTACAGCAGGGATATTGTAGGAATTTCCAAGCGCTAATCGCAAAGGGACCGGGCCATGGAATTTTCCGTCATAATTTACAGGACAGTATCTTTTCGGTCCTCCCGGGAAGCATGTGGCCACATCAAGAAACATAGTAGCGGGGGTAACTATTTTTCTTTCAATTCCAATTGCATAGTTTATCGGTTTTATAGATGAACCGGGTTGCCGGAGAGCGGTTGTTACATTGAATGCTCCGGAAGGCGATGCAAAATAGTCTACAGAGCCCACCATTGCAAGAATTTCTCCCGTAGGCGGGCGCGTGACTAGAGCTGCGCCATTGCCGACATTGTACCCTTTCAGATCATCTAACTCTTCCCGCACTATTTTTTCTGCTTCCTGTTCGATGTCAAGATCAAGAGTTGTCGTAACGTTAAGTCCGCCTTCTTCAACTGCCTGCGTGCCAAAAGCTTTTTCAAGCTCACTTTTTACATGAAATACAAAGTGAGGAGCTTTTATATTTGTAGCAGGCGGGCTTACCTTTATCGGGGTAGCAATTGATTCGTCATAGATTTTTTTGTCAATATATTTTTCATCCAGCATCTGTTTTAAAACCTCATTTCTCCTTGCCAGGGCAAGGTCGGGATTGTTGTAAGGAGAGTAGAGAGAGGGAGCTTGAGGAAGTCCTGCCAGAAACGCTGCCTCAGCAATATTAAGATCCTTCGCGTGTTTGTTAAAGTAAGCCCGTGATGCCACTTCGACACCGTAGTTTTGTCCACCATAAGGAACCTGGTTTAGATACAGCTCAAGTATTTCATTTTTGCTAAAGATGCGTTCGGTCCATGTAGCTAAGATAATTTCCCTTACTTTTCTCTGAATGGTTCTCTCCGGCGTAAGGAGCGCAGATTTTATAAGCTGCTGCGTGATAGTTGATCCTCCCTGTAGTTTTTGGTTTACAACAAGTTCTTTGACGGCACGTAAAATTCCTCCAACTATTGAAATGCCACCGTGCCGGTAAAAATCCTTATCCTCGATTGCAATTGTTGCTTGAGCTACATGTGGTGGAAGGTCCTTGAGTTTTATGGGTGTTCTATTCTCTTCCTTATATATCTCATATAGAAGTTTTCCGTTACGGTCATAAATATGTGTGGAAAGTGGAACGGTCCTATAATCTTTCAGTCTGTAAGGAGACGGAAGTTTCCAGAAAATGAAAAAGTAAACTAAAAGCAAAGCTCCGATACCGGCGATCCATTTAAGGAGAGTTTTTCTATCTGTATTTTTGATTTTTTCTACTGGGTTTGGAAGTGAAGACTCCATGAATACCTATTCTAGCAAATTTATAAGCGTGGGAAAAGAACCTCTGCCTTTTTAATCTTACCCTGAGTTGCATTAATAATTTTCTCAGCAGTTTTCGGCAAAAAAGGAGAAAGTTGATGTCCGACAACATGGAGACTTTGCAGCAAGTCTGCTAAAAAAATCTTTCTTTCGTCCGGTGTTTTTTTCCATGGTGCGAAGTCGTCGGTATTCTTATTCAGTTCTTTTAGTTTCTCCCAGATGTTTTCAAGCATCTTATGAAATTCAAAATTATCAAAATGTTTTTGTAAGTCTTTGCTAAAGATATCCTCGGGTTTTCTTACGGTTAAAGCAATTCCGTCTTTTTCACCCAGATGAGTTATACGGAGGAGCAGGTTTCCAAGTTCGTTTGCGAGATCAGCAGAGTAAATTTCTTTCATTCGGGATTCAGAAAAATCTCCGTCGTCAGTCGAAGGGATCTCTCTTAGAAGATAATAGCGCAAGGCTTCGGATCCATACTTTTCAATCATAATGTTTGGATCAATTACATTTCCTATCGTTTTCGACATCTTTTTCCCGTTTATGGTTAGATATCCGTGTACGAAAAGTTTTTTTGGAAGTTTTAAGTTTGCCGAGGTAAGAAAGGCGGGAAAATAAACAGCATGAAATCTGGTAATTCCCTTTCCTATCACATGCACATCAGCAGGCCACCACTTTTTGTATTTTTCCTCATCCCAGCCAAAACCCACCCCTGATTGATAAATATTTAGAGCATCAAACCAAACATAAATTCGCTGACTATCATCATCCGGTACAGGCACTCCCCAGTTTTTTGCCCTGGCATTCGACCGTGATATGCTGATGTCATGGAGTTTTGTGTTTAGAAATGAGAGCACCTCATTTTTTCTTTTTGCAGGTATGATCTCCAACTCATTTGATTCTACAAGTTTTTTCAACTTATTTTGGTATTTTGAAAGCCGGAAAAAATAATTTGTTTCCGACACGACGTCAAGTTTTTTCCCGGGGTGTTCCAGACACTCGCCGTTCTCATCAAGTTCTTCTTTCGTATAAAAAGCTTCACAACCCACACAATATAAACCTTCGTACTCTTTTTTATATATATCTCCGCTTTTTTTGCAAAGATTCCAAAAATGCTGACTGGAGGGGAAATGATGTTTCTGATCAGTGCCGCGCTGAAAAATATCAAATTCTACATTCAGGTTTTTCGCAAGTTTTTGAAAAAGAGACGCGTGAAAATCTATAAAGTCCTGGATTGGTTTGCCTGCTTTTTCTGCCGCCTGGACATTCTTTACGGCATTTTCATCTCCTCCTGAAAGCAAAAGAACATCTTTACCCAGCAATTTTTTGTATCTGGCAATAAAATCGGTCTGAACAAATTCAAATGCATGTCCTATGTGAGGAGGGGCGTTTAAATAAGGAATGGCAGTAGTGATATAAAATTTGTCTTTCATGGCGTGGTTAACTATTATCTAAAAAGAAGCCTGACTCCTAT
>CAYGGJ010000043.1:0-6578 GCA_964349415.1 uncultured Gammaproteobacteria bacterium
GACTTATGGTTAATAATCAAAGTAAAACACCGGTATATAATGACCTCCTAAAGCACTCCAAGCGGTATCTCCCATATAAATTCTTTTTAAAATTCGGTATTAAAGAAGTAGACTCAGCGCGACTTTTTGATATAGGTCTGCTTTACGGCTCTACCCTACTTCTTCATATCGCCATATTTCTCACGGCCCTTAATTTCAAAAACGAGGCCGGCCAGACGGTTTTTTTCATGCTATATCTTCTCTCCACGGTCATGGCCTCTGCTCTGGGGGGAAAGGTTTTGGGATTTTTCAGCACGATTCTAGCCTTTGGAGAAACCGTAACGTTGTTTCTCCAATGGCCTGATGTAGGAAGTACTTTGACGATGGAAACTTCGCTAAACTTCAGCGTACTGGTCGTCGGGGGAGGATTTATCAGTTCTCTAATGGATCTTATGAGACAGAGCCGAATTATTAACGCTTACCAAGCAAAGGAAAGAGAATACGCTCGACAATTTGTGCAACTTGACAAGGACATTTCCGCTGCACGTCGTGAAATACGAGCACGTGATGAATTCCTCTCATTGGCGTCCCATGAGTTAAAAACACCTCTTACTACTATGTTGCTGAAACTGCACAATATGCTTCATACCGTAAAAAATGTTTCCCTTGCAAATTTTTCGGTTCCGGCTCTTATGAAGGTTCTGGAAAACGCTCAGCAACAAACAAGAAGATTATCGAATATGATCAATGATCTTCTCAACATCTCCCTCATAACTACGGGGCGTCTTAAATTAGAGAAAGAAGATGCTGATTTATCAAGCATCGTGAAGACTGTATTAGAAAATTTTTCTGAGTTACTCAAGGATGAAAAATATAAGGTAAAGGTTGATTCCAGAAAAAAGATCGTAGGGCGATGGGATAAAAACCGTATTGAACAAGCAATTACCAATCTCCTGTCAAACGCTATAAAATACGGACGGGGTCAACCTATTGAAATTAAATTAGAAAACTCAGGGAACATGGCTAGATTTATAATACATGATCATGGAATAGGTATTCCAAAAGATGATCAAAAAATATTGTTCGAAAAATACTTTAGATCATTGACTGCCGCAGACTATAAAAAAGGGCTTGGAGTAGGATTATATATCACCTATCAAATCATTAACGCGCATAAAGGAAACATAAGGGTACTCAGTAAGGCAGGAAAGGGTTCGACCTTTATAGTAGACCTGCCCCTAAGGTAGAAGCGGAGAAAAACCGAGCAAATCCATTCCCCTCTTAAGAACATCGCCAGCAGTTTCTTTTTCCAAATAATCCAACGCTGATGGCGTATCCATATCGTCTTCCAAAAATCTTTCTATCATTGAGAAGTTTCCCTTTGTAGGTTTTTTTGCCAATTCTGCCATACTGTAAAGTTTTTCAACAGCTGTTTGAAGCTCTTCATATGCAAATTGCCAGGGTTTACGGTAGTGGTGCGAGAGCAACATCCACCGGATGGAATTTGACGAGTATTTTTTTATCAGATCTGAAACAAAAACCATATTTCCAAGCGACTTTGACATTTTTTCTCCCTCACAGAGCACCATTGAAGCGTGGGTCCAATAGCGGACAAATGGGGATTTACCGGTGAAACTTTCGGATTGTGCAATCTCGCTTTCATGATGCGGAAAGATCAAATCATACCCGCCTCCATGGAAATCAATCTGCGGTCCAAGATGCTTATAGCACATTGCTGAACACTCTATATGCCATCCCGGTCTTCCTTGTCCCCATGGACTTTCCCAATAAGGCTCCCCTTTTCCTGATTTTTGCCATAAAACAAAATCCAGAGGATTTCTTTTTTTAGGATCTTCCGGATTACCACCCCTTTCTTTTGAAATAAGAATCATTTGCTTTTCATTTAATCTGGAGAGCTTTCCATAGTTTTTAAAGTTTTTCACATTGAAGTAAACATTTCCCATTTTTTCGTAGGCAGAACCTTTTTTGATCAGATCTGCGGTCATCTCAATAATAACGTCGATTGTTTCCGTTGCCTTGACATAATGTGTAGGCATTTGCATATTAAGAAGCTTGTAATCTGCTAGAAATCTCTTTGTCCAAAATTCACCTAATTCTTTCCAGTCTTTTTGTTCTGATTTTGCACGTTTCAGAATATCGTCGTCTATGTCCGTCACATTCTGTACGTAATTTACTTCATATTTTTTGTGATTAAGATAGCGCACGAGAACATCGAAAAACATATATAGAAATGCGTGTCCAAGATGTGTCGTATCATAGGGAGTAATGCCACATACATATAAAAGGGCTTTTTTATTCTCTATTGTCTTTAAAATTTCCTTTTTTTTAGTTAGAGTGTTAAATAGCAGCATAAGCTATCAGTATACTCTATTTGTTATAATAAAAACATGAAGGTCCTCCTAATTTTCGCTCATCCTGATGACGAAACTTTCACTTCGTCCGGAACTATAATCCATTTGACAAAAAAGGGTTGTGAAGCAAAATTAATAATGGCTACTCGGGGAGAAGCAGGACTACTTGGGAAAACAGCTGCTACCAGACAAAGCCTGGGAAGTGTCCGCGAACAAGAATTGAGAAGGGCGGCAAAAATAACCGGAATATCAGATATTTATTTTTTGGATTATATAGATGGGACTCTGATTAAAACTTCTTCTGCAGAAATCAAAAGCAAGATCCTGCCGATTTTAAAGAAAGAAGAACCAGACTTAGTTATAACTTTTGAAAAGAACGGAATTTCTATGCATCCTGATCATAAAGTTATTTCTCAAGTTGCTACCGAAAGTTTTTATGAATATATGGAATCGGCAAAAAATAAAGCAAGGCTTTATCACGTCTGCGTCCCCTCGACTCATATTAAAATTCATCATGACGCGGGGTTTAAATATGAACACTTTGGAAAAATGGAAGGGACCCCGGATGATGAGATAACAACACGCGTTGACATAACAGATGTCTATCCAAGGAAAGTACAGGCGATGAAATGCCATGAGACTCAAAAGAAAGACTACGGAAATCTTTTGAAACGCAACGAGCTAATCCCCGGTAAAAAATACGAGTATTTCAAACTTATCGCTGAGAGCGATATGGCTTGAAACAAAGTTATTTCGTGTAGTACTATATGGGTATGGTAGAACCAGGTAAACCGGAAGTTAGCAAGCCACATGTGGTGCACGAAGAGCCCACGCTAGACCTTGGTCTACCCGAACAAACCCCCGACATGATCGAGCCACGAGACGGTGTACGAATCTCTGATCAAATAGGTAGACGCTGGAAAAAACCACCCGCCCAAAAAAAACCTTAAGATTTATTTCTTACCATTCATCGCTCTCCAAACTCCATATTGAGCAAAGTTAACAACCAAGCCCAATACTACTGCAGTTATTACAGCAGGCTTTATGCCTATTCCTACAAATTCTGAGACAGGAGTTCTGGCAATAAGATAAATGACTCCGGTGTTTACTACCCAGTAAATTAAAGCCCAAAGATTATCCTGTATTTTCTGCTTCTCTCCCCATTTAGCTACTAAAGATACGGCGAGGCCGACAATAAGTGATGAAGCTATGACTGCTTGTACAGGGTTCATCAAGGCATTTCCGAACACAACGTTTTTACCAAATGCCATAAATGCCAGATAAAAAACGATTGCTGTAGTTAGTGTAGACCACAATACATTTTTCCAAAATTCCATAAGTTACAATCACCGCCCTTCTATTTCAATTAACAAAAGTATTACTTACGACATTCTCCTTGTCAATAGAAAGATTTAGAAGCAGAGGTCGTTTTATGCTATCATATAAACCAATGGTGAAAGAAAAATTACAGAATTTAATATCGACTTCTCTTAAAAAAATCGGCATAGACGATCCAAAAGTTGAAATTTCCTACCCTATCCACACTGAACACGGCGACTTCTCTTCTAACGTTGCTCTGCGGTACAGTAAGGATTTGAAAAAAAATCCCATGGAGCTTGGAAAAGAAATTCTTGATCTGATAGAAGATGCTGATTTTATAGAAAAAAAAGAACTTGTTAAACCGGGTTTTATAAACTTTTTTTTATCCAAAAATGTTTTGCTGAAAGAAATGGAGAAGATTATCAAAATTGGGAAAAACTACGGTAATTCTAAAAAAAATAAAGGCAAAAAAATTGTTGTCGAATACTCTTCTCCTAATATCGCCAAGCCTTTTACCATAGGACATCTGAGATCGACAATCATAGGCGATGCAATTGCAAATCTGGTGGAAGCTACAGGAGCAACTGTATATCGTGACAATCACGTCGGAGATTGGGGTACCCAATTTGGCAAATTAATATATGCAATAAAAAAGTGGGGGGATGAACAAGAAATAGAAAAATCTGAAGAACCTATCAGAGTTCTCGTTGATCTTTATGTGAAATTCCACGAAGAAGCTGAAAAAAATCCTCAGATCGATAATGAAGCCCGTAAATACTTTCAACTGCTCGAATCGGGCAATGCAGAAATGAGAAAGCTTTGGGAAAAATGTGTTGATTGGTCGTGGAAAGAATTTGATGTAATTTATAACAAATTAGGCGTACGATTTACGGAAAACGCTGGTCGAGGATACGGAGAATCTTTCTTTGAAGACAAACTGTCAGATGTTATTGCAGAACTTAAGAAGAAAAAACTTTTAAAGGAAAGCGAGGGAGCGCAACTTGTCTTTTTTTCTGGCGATAAATATCCACCCCTTATGATATTAAAAAAAGACGGAGTTTCCTTGTACTCTACGAGAGATCTTGCAACTGATAAATTCAGAATGGAGAAATATGGCAAAAACGCTATTGTAATAAATGAAGTTGGAGCAGAACAAATCCTGTATTTTAGACAGCTTTTTGAAACTGAAAAAATGCTCGGCTGGTTTAACAAAGATCAAAGAATACACGTAGCACATGGCCTCTACCGCTTTAGGGATAAAAAAATGTCTACAAGAAAAGGTAACACTATCTGGCTTGAAGATGTCCTAAAAGAGGCTGAGAAAAGGGCGTCTGCGCTGGAAAAGAAGATTACCGGAAACGCTCCCCTCATAGCCCTAAACTCTTTAAAATGGAACGACCTAAGAAGGAGTCCCCAATTAGATGTAATTTTCGACTGGGATGAAATTTTGAACATGGAGGGAAATTCAGGCCCGTATGTTCTATATACTTATGTAAGAACACAAAGTATTCTCAATCAAGCAGATTCTAAAGAAAAAGCCAACGGACAGGTTGAGATCAATGATGAGGAGCTTCAAATACTTAGAAGTCTCAATAGATTCCAAGAGGTTGTAGAAAATGCCGCCGTAAATTATTTACCATCAACGCTTGTAACTTATCTATATGAACTAGCAAGATCATATAGTCTTTTTTATCAAAATCACCCGGTACTGAAATCTGAGGGAGCCCAACGTCAATTAAGAATAGGACTCACGCAGGCAACAGGAATAGTGCTGCGAAACGGACTGAATCTATTAGGCATCAAAACTGTAGAGAAAATGTAGCGTATGGCTTTATTTATTTGTTCAAACTGCGAATTCGGATCGGGATCATGGCTGGGAAGATGTCCCAACTGCGGAGAATGGAATACTCTGGTTGAAAGAGAATCTTCAAAATCGCGCGGAAAAAATCCTGTAGAAAAAAGCAAAATTACTTCTCTCTCAAAGGTCCACACTTATGTTTCCACCGCTCGTAAAAAAACAGGGATGTTTGAATTTGACAGAGTTCTCGGAGGTGGATTTGTACCGGGTGAAGTAGTTCTTCTCACCGGTGAACCAGGTATCGGGAAATCCACATTGCTTTTACAATCTCTCTCAAAACTTTCAACGGTCTACATCTCGGGTGAAGAGGCGGAACAACAGGTGAGAGAACGAGCGAAGCGACTGAAAGTAGATCTAAACACTCTCTTTTTTTCCGATAATGTCCAGGTTGAGGGAATAATTGCGAGCCTTGATGATCTGGATGAAAACATAGATGTAGTGGTGATTGATTCCATACAGACAGTTTATTCAAAAGATATAACCAGTCCTGCGGGAAGCATCAATCAGCTAAAGGAAGTTGCTAATAAATTAATCCCTTATGCTAAAAAACAGAAAATCGTTCTTATCTTCATAGGCCATGTCACAAAAGGCGGAGATATTGCAGGACCCAAGACGCTTGAGCATCTTGTAGACTGCGTTGTATCGTTTGAAGGAGATAAGCTTTCACATTATCGCATCATTAGAACTTCAAAAAATAGATATGGATCCTCGGACGAAATAGGAATTTTTGAAATGACTGAAAAAGGACTTGCTCAAGTCAACAATCCCTTAGCTTTCCTGGAAACAGGCGGGGACAATATTCCGGGAAAAACTATAGTAGGAGTGGCTGAAGGAAAAAGACCTCTTTTTTATGAAATTCAAACACTAGTTGCTCCTTCAAACCTACCGGTACCGCGCAGGGTCGTTAAGGGCGTGGATTACAATAAAGTACTTCTTCTTCTTGCGGTTATCCGAAAGCACATGTCTCTTCCCTTGGATAATTTTGATATCTATGTAAATGTAGTCGGAGGAGTACAGATCAGATCAACCGCAGCAGATCTCGGAATCAT
>CAYGGJ010000044.1:0-6304 GCA_964349415.1 uncultured Gammaproteobacteria bacterium
CTCTCATTGTAAAGGAAAAAAAAATTATACTACGGAGAACGGTCTTTGATCTACCAATTGGAATATTTCTAATCTCACAGGTTGCATCCACGATAACCTCGATAGATAGGCAGACTTCATTTCTTGGATATTACGGGAGATTTAATGGTGGTCTTATTTCGTTGTTTTCATACATAGTATTGTTTTATGGATTCGTGACTTTTTTCAAGCGGGAGAACATTCGGAAATTACTTAAGATCTCATTAATCTCCTCTTTTTTGGTTGTTTTATGGGGTCTTCCCGGAAGAATCGGCTATGATCTCTCCTGTTTGGTCTTTACCGGCCAGTTTAATAATAGTTGCTGGACAGATCAGTTCCGGCCTTCGGAGCGGATGTTCTCCACTTTAGGTCAGCCCAATTGGCTGGGTGCGTATCTTGTTATAAATTTCTTCATTGGTCTTTACTTTTTTACAGAATCACGGATTAAGAATGTGACGGCTACACGTCTTTATCGGCTCATTTTGCCCGGTTATCTTTTTTTGAATGTAAGTGCAGTGCTTTTCACAAGATCACGGTCCGCCTTTATGGCACTGGGTATCGGTACATTAATCTTTTTTATAGGAATGGGAGTTATGAAAAACTCTAAAGTCAAAAAAGATGCTCTTATTAAAAAAGTTTTTGCCCCGGTCGTTGCACTTTTCATTATTTCTATTTTATTATTCCAAACAGGGATTCCCAAAGCGGACAGATTTTTAAGATTGCCGTCAAAGATCCAGGAAAAGTCCATTCCTGATAAGAACGTGACGCCCCTTAGTTCTGAGGTTACTGAATCTTTAGATATTAGAAAAATAGTATGGAAAGGTGCATGGGAGCTTGGATTAAGATATCCATTGTTTGGAAGCGGTGTTGAAACCTTTGCGTATAGTTATTATTCAGTCCGTCCTAGAGAGCACAATCTTACATCAGAATGGGATTATTTATACAACAAGGCTCATAACGAATTTTTGAATTATCTTGCGACAACAGGTTTCTTAGGGCTGGCTTCGTACTTATTTTTCATCTCCTTTTTCCTTATCTGGGTTATAAGAAAGATTAGAAAAAAGCAAGGAGGAGAAGCTGTGTTTTTAATTGCATTCGCCTGCGCCTGGATTTCGATACTTATCACCAATTTCTTCGGATTTTCTACCACCACCATCAATCTATATTTTTACCTAATACCGGCTATTTTATTAGTATCGGTTTCTCCCAAAAAGTCGAAGGAGTTGTTTCTCTATTCTCAAGAAAAGAAGCTTAATCAGAAAGTTTCTTACGCTATTGTAGGATTGACGAGTTTCTTCTTAATTAGTTGGTTGGTTCTCTATTATATCGCGGATTTAAATTACGCCTCTGCTACCGCTTATTCACAAGCAGGAGATTTTCAGAAATCAACAGACCTTTATAATTTGGCACTGCAGCTTCACGGAGAGCACGTATATGAGGATAAACTTTCTTACTCTTTGGCAAATTTAGCATTTCTTGCAGCATATCAAAGAGAGCTTGAGGTGGCGGAGAACCTTATAAAACAGTCTGATCTGCATAATGAAAGGACTCTGAGAGCATCCCCTAACAACCCCGCATACTGGAAAACAAAAGGGAAGAACAACTATCTTTTCTATCAAATTACACTGGAGAAGAGTTATTTGGAAAAAGCCATAATGGCGCTGGGAGAGAACCAGAAAATTGCGCCGACAGATCCAAAAGTTCCCTACACGATCTCTATTTTTTACTCGTTATTGGCGGACGAAGAGCAGGATACAGAGCTAAGGAATAGCTATGAGAGCAATGCTTTAGCTTTTGCCAAAGAGAGTACTTCATTAAAACCTGACTTCCGGGACGGATATTATCTGCAGGCACAGTTATACAGAAAATATGGGGACGTCGAAAAAGCGCTAGAAATTCTACAGAACATATTGAGAATCAATCCCGCAGATCTTGAGGTTAAGGAAGAGATTCTTGATCTTTCAAATAAGTAATGTAAAGGGTTTAGGGTGTAGTATTGGAGCTTGAGACCCCAAATTCACAAACTCCACAACCACAATCAGTGCTGGCATACCCACCGTTATCTGACTGAATAACGCCTTGCCCCTGATCTTCAGCGTTTTCTATTGTCGAATACAGCTGATACTGTGTCCCGTCGGATACATATAGATATTCACAGGCACCCATACTATCTACGGGTATTTTTTGCATATAGACCTTTTCGGACGAGGCACAATTGCTCGAAACCTGAGTCTCACAAAGCGCCCCATCAGCGCCAAATATATTAAACGTAGGGTATGTCTTCTTGTCTTCATAAAAAAGCTCTAATGCTTTTTGTACATTTTGAAGATCCGCCTTTCTTCTCGTATCCCTTCCTCTTTTTAAAGAATTTAGAAAATTGCCTGAAATTAAAGTGGTAAGAACACCCAGGATTACGATAACGATCATTAGTTCAAGTAGTGTGAATCCTTTTTCTGAAGAAGGGTTTATGTATCGGTGCACGGAGAAATTATTGTATGCAATAATAACATTCGGCAGCTGCATTTGCGGGATCGGGACAGGTGATTTGACTCCCGTTTGCAGCCACAACTCCATTCTTGTCATATTTAGTGTTAGGATCTGATCTGAATGATTTTGAAGTTGGTTTGTAGCAAACTGCGACCTGCGGTGGGTCATTTGTTCCGGTAACGTAGATATTATCTGTTTGTCCTCCTGCAAGATCGGCAAAATCCGCTTTGAGTTCTCCTGTGTCTGTGATTGCCTCCATTGTATCCCCCATGTCAGTTAATTGAGTCTCGGTCGGTTCTGTACCACCATCCAATGGATTAGCGCACTCTCCGTCGTCACACCACGGCATGAAGTTTTTTATCGAATAAAATCGAATTACAGCTCCTTGAAATTCTGCTACGGTATTTCTCGTTCCCGTGTCCGTACCCTTTTTAAGTTGCTCAAAAGGGTCAAGGGCAGCAAGAAGTCCAATAGCCAACGCTCCAAGAAGTGCGATCACAATAAGAAGCTCTATAAGAGTAAATCCGAAAGAACCTTTTTTCATGTGTATAATTCATTCAACCGCATTTTTCGGCCTTTGTCAAGGAGAATTTTATGATTGGATCCTTGATATGGTATAATTTGACTTATGGCTCCTCTGCCAAAGCGTAAACATTCAAAAAAAAGAAGCGGGACTCGTAAAAGTTCAAGAGCGGTGAAATTTCCAGCTCTTGTGACTTGTCCCAACTGTAAAAAGCCGAAACTACCTCACAGACCGTGCAAACACTGCGGAAAATAATTATGGACAAAAGACATGCTCACCGCATTCAGATTGTTCAGCAACTCTTTCCTCTTGGATTTGAAGGCTTAGCGCCCGCATCAGTTGAAGAGACAGATGAAGTTACAGCTAAGATAATCAAAAACCTTTCGCAAATCGACGAGACAATTCAAAAATTTGCGCCAAGGTACCCTATTAAAAAAATTGCAAAAATAGACTTGAGCATACTGCGCCTTAGTATGTATGAACTATTGGTGGAAAAAAAGCAGCCTCCCAAAGTCATCATAGATGAGGCGGTTACTCTCGCAAAAGAATTCGGAAATGAAAAATCCTACTCATTTATAAATGGAGTGCTGGGGAGCGCACTAAAAGAATCAGACCAAAATGAAACCGCTTAGCGCACTTGAAAAACAACTCGGAATTTCTTTTAAGAGTAAAAAATTACTCGAAAACGCATTTGTTCACAGGTCTTATCTGAATGAAAATAAGGCGAGCCCTCTTGCTTCAAATGAGAAACTGGAATTTTTAGGAGATAGCGTCCTCTCTCTTATCACATCGGTCTATCTGTATGAAAGATACCCTCATTTTAAAGAGGGAGATTATACAGAAATTAAATCTTCAATAGTAAAGACAGGTAGTTTGGCAGAGGCGGCTGAATCGCTGTCTTTAGGAGAATATCTTTTTCTTTCCAAGGGCGAAGAACAAGGGGAAGGAAGGCGTAACAAGAACATACTGGCAGATGTTTTTGAGGCGCTTATTGCAGCAATTTTTCTCGAGCATGGTTTTAGCGTTGCCAATGATTTTGTGGTAAAGCATTTATTTAAAGACGTTTTGGATCAAACTGTAGAAAAAGGTCAATATCTTTCGTCAAAAAGCAAGCTTCAGGAAATCTCTCAGGCAAAATATAGATCCATTCCCGCCTATAAAGTAATGAACACTGAAGGTCCCGAACATAAGCGCGTCTTTACAATCGCTGTTTATTTAAACAAAAAGAAACTGGGCTTAGGAAAAGGTTTTTCTAAAAAAGAAGCCGAAGAAAAAGCTGCGTTTCAGGCACTCCAGGCGATAGCCAAATAGAAGTATGCTATAATAACGTATGGCAGTAGCACTTAGACTTATGCGATTGGGAAGGCGAGGAAAGCCTTTTTACCGGATAGTCGCTGTTGATAAGCGGAAAAAGCGCACCGGTGCCTATATCGAAAAAATTGGTACCTATAATCCACTTGCAGAGCCGGCAGAAATTGCATTAAATTCAGAACGCTTGGATTACTGGACCAGCAAGGGGGCATTGGTCTCCGAAGGCTTACAAAAACTTCTTAAATATAATAAAAGGCTGGTTTCTAAAACTTCTAAGAAATCTTAAAACGGGTTATTTTTTACGGGGTAGGAAGAATCGCTCGCTTCAGTTTCAACCGCAGGTTGGATTTCGAAACTTACTTTACTTTTTAATTTTTGAAAATTTTCAAGGGAATTTTTATAATTTAGGGCTTTTTCTGCCTGGTTGGTAACTTTTTTATTATAGAAAGTAAGATTGAGCTTGAAGGATTCGGATTCGTCGGAATTAAGTTCAATTTTTTCGGTGGTTATCAATCTTCCTCCGCCCACATTATATTCTTGCAAAAATTTTAAGAATGAATCCGGACTACCCACACCGGAGACTACTACCTGAAGCTTGTTCAGACTAGACTCTCCTAAGTTTATAGAATATGAATTTATAACAAATCCTGTCTTTTGCGAAAGTTGATCCAGTGTGTAAAGAATCGAAAAATAATCTTCAAAGTCCGGAATTAAACTTTGCATAATCTTCACATCTTCATCCAAGGTGTTCGTGCTTTCAGAAGTGATTGCTACGATAAGGTTTTGCTTATCCTGTAGCTCGTTCGTTTCTTTTTCCAGCTTTTCTATCGAGGTCTGATTTTCTGAAAGTTTTCCAGACAAAACAGTAAAAAGAACTATGGTTGTAAGAATCAGTCCGGTCAGTACACCAAAGTAGCCCAAATTTTCCTTAAAGAGATGTTTTAGATATGGATTAATCCTAGTTTTTTTCATTTAATTTGACAAACTTTCCTTCAAAAGAAATTTCGTAATTTTTTTGAGTATTGTTTTTTTGACTTATAAACTGAGAAAGAGATAATTCCTCGAAATTTTTTAAGAATTGTTCCGACTCGACAAATTGAAATGCCTGCAACATATCTTCAAGTTGTCCAAATGACAATTTAAACTCCACCTCTCTGTTTTTATCAATAAGAAAGGAAGAAAGGGTGCCGGACTGACTACTGGTTTTAAGGGTATTGTTGAGGAGGGTGAAATATGGTAAAAATCTGGCGTCATCTTTTATAAACTGGCCGTAAGCATCCATTTTTTTTGAAAGATATACCAACTTTGCTTCTTCTTGCTTTTGTCCGCTCATAGTGGTGAGAAAAGATTTTTTCTTGTTTGAGAGTGCCTGAATCTTACTGCCTTGGTTAAAAAGGAGATATGTTACGATGCCGGCTGTAATAAAAAGTACTGCAGCATAGACTAAAACCCCTATTCTGAAAAAGAGAAAATATCGCTCCAGCTTCGTGTAGTCCTGTCTGTTTGACAGAAGGTTTATTTTTGCTTTCTTCATGGCGCGAGTTTACCGATCATATTTTAAGGATTTTTTCACGCTATCTTAAATTGGCTCCTACGGAGGCCGTAAAAAAACTCAGGTCATTTTTATAATGATCCACTAAAGGACTTTTTACAAAGTAGGAGTATAGGTTGAGGTTTGAAGTGGGAATTGCAAAATACTTAGACATAATCTCATCAATCGCGTGGAATCGGGAAGTTTCATTAAAAGTGTAGATGTTAGTTATCTGCGTGTTATATTTTTGTTTTATAAGCGTAGTTGCTTTCTGAATTTCAGTAAGAAAGTCCTTAATTACCGGGGTGAGAATTGTCTGTAAGTTATAGCTTGTTTCTTTTGCTACTCCTAAATTTTTTAAAAGTTCGATCGCTGTATTTTGGTCTACGTTTAAATTAATCTGTATCTCTTTTAAAAATAGATTGTACCCAATA
>CAYGGJ010000045.1:0-6304 GCA_964349415.1 uncultured Gammaproteobacteria bacterium
GCTATTGCATTTGCTTCGGTTGAAAACCCCGCTAAAGAAATTAAAAAAGTTAGTATCAGCCATGAAAGAAATAAGTACAAGAACTTTAATCTTTTAAGACTCTGGGAAATTGGTTCGAATCTGTAGCGCAGTGCAAACCAACCAAATATTCCAATTAGGTAAAGGTCAAATAAATTGATATTTATCAGTTGATTTAAGAAAGAGAGTCTTCCTATTTGACCTACAGAAAGTAAAAAAAAGAGAGGGTATAAAAACATGCTAAGTCAACTTTTTATATTGATATAGTTTGGTCCTGACCAAAAAAGAATGAAAGCTCATTAAGAACGAGTAGACAAAACCCTGAATACCATCCTTGAATCCTTTTCTTAAAACAAAAGTTGTAAAGAACTTTCCAAGAGGGAAAAATACAATACTAAAGGTTCCCGCACTCCTCCCTTGTTTTAATAATTCCTTTGCGCGAAGAGTACTGTAGAAATTTATACTTGAAAGAAACTCTGAAAGAGTTGGATGCGGAAAGTGATCCATAAAGCCTGAAAGTTGTCCGACTGGACCAGTTGGATTAAAGGATTCATGAACGAGCCCTTTCCACGACCCGGAATTTCTGCGCACTAATCGCAACAATCCCTTTTCGCGAACTTTCCTTACCTCGCCGTACTTTAGCTCTCTCCCCCGCCAGTGTTCACGTCGTTTAATGTAGTAGGCTACATTTTTACTCTCCCGATCCTCAACTACTCTTTTTATATCTTCCTGCAAGACATCGCTTGCAACTTCGTCAGCATCTATGAATAGCACCCAATCCCCTTTCGCCTTTTGAAACCCAAAGTTTCTTTGAGTAGCGAAATCATCCAACTTTTTTTTATATATTGCGACCTTTTGTCTTTTTGCGTTAATTCTGGTCTGGTCCGATGAATTGTCGTCAATTAAAAGAATCTCCTCTGCAAAAGCAACAGAGTCGAGAGTTTTTCTTATGTGCGCCTCTTCATTTTTGGAAAGTATTACGACCGAGAGTTTCATACATTAATTGGTACTTTTCGCTGATTTTCTTACTGTCAAAATGAGCCTCAGCTCTCCTTCTTGCAATTGTACCAAGTCTTGAGCGTAATTGATCATCCTTTAAGATTTTGGTCAGTGCTCTCGACAATCCTCTTTTGTCGCCTTCCTCTACCAATATTCCCGCTTCGGAAATAACCTCAGGAAGAGCTCCCGAAGAATACGCTAGGATTGGTGCTCCGGAAGCCATTGCTTCGACTGCAACCATACCGTATTGCTCTTCCCATGTCTTGGTAGTTTTTGACGGTATTACCACTACATCTGCCTTTTTATATTCCAGATGCATGCGATCGTATGATTTAACCGTCATTGAAATCTGTGATCTCATCCCGTCTCTTTTTATTTGTGTATTGAGACTTGCCTTCATTGGTCCGTCTCCGATTATTTTCAGTTTGATTTCTTTATTTCGAGCAAACACATCTACGAAAACGCTATATAGATCACCTATCCCCTTTTCGGAAACCAGGCGTCCCACAAAAAGTATCACTTTTTCCTGCTTTATTCTTTTGCTTTTCTTAAATCTATTAAGATCTACTCCTATAGGTAATAAAATTATTCGCTTTGTATTTATACCTTCCTTTACAAGCGACTCTTTGGCTTTTTGAGTGGGACATATAAAATAATCAATATTTTTCATAGTGAATCTCTTTATAACTTTTTTAGCATGAGTTGACTCATTGTTGAATGGAATCGTCTCCCAGGACGTTGATAAGAGCAGGTTAATTTTGCCCTCATGACGTAATTTGGCCAATTGATATGAGAAGTAATAATGCGGATCTGCGGTATGAAAAATGTCAAAATTAACCACCTCTTTTTCCAAACCGACCAGAAGATGAAGATCTCCGATAGTGCGATTGGCAATGAATTTTCCTATGCGATTGTCTAAATAATCTAGAGGACTTAAGAATTTTTTGGTTTTAAAAGAAGATTTCACACTCAGAGGAAAAACTGAAGAGATACCTGTTAAATTAACACTTCGGGAATTTAAAAACTTAAAATTTTGTCCTTCGAACTCATTTAAGTACTTACCTCTAACCAAAGCTACTTTTATCATTCAAGTTTTTTGGTATAAGCTAAGTAATTTACTCAGATATCCGTCCCATGAAAATTCTTTGAGTAAAGTTTTCTTTGAAATTTTACGTGCTTTGTTGCCGGCAAAAATCTTCATATTCTCGACAAATTCTTCCACATATTGCGCGGTTTGCACATACTTGGTCAATTCAGGTATTACAGCGCTTGGAATTGCAACTACGGGGCAGTCTTGTGAAAGCGCCTCCAGTATCGGAAGATTAAAACTTTCGTATCTGGAAGCTGAAAGGTAGCCTTGGGCTTTTTGGAACAAATATTTCAGCTCATCTCTATTAACTCGCTCTATACTGAGGATATTAGGATGTTGGTTTGTGTATTCGTCAAACTCAGAGCCTACCAGAATAAGTCGGAAATCTTTAAAATATGGCGATTGAACAAAAATTTTAAAAGCGTCTACTAAAAACTGTATATTCTTAATTGGATGATCCATACCCACGTAGAGAAAATATTTTTTTGCCAAACTCTTTACTTTGTCCGAAATAATTTCATTTCGGTAGTTCCTAGTGAGCATGTCGTAAGGAATTCCGTACGGAATCGCTATTACTTTGCCGGACTTTAAAAAAATTGAGCTCATCTCTTTCTTTACCTTTTTTGAAGAAACAAAAACATACTCCGATTTATCCATAATGGTAAATAATTGATCCTTTAAAATCTCATATGATCCTTGGTATAGGTCTTTAAAGAAGTAGTAAGAAAGTCCGTGGGAAAAAGAAAATACCCGGGATTTTAAGAAAAGAGGAACTGCCTGATTTAGGGCAAAAAAAATATCCTTAGGCTGCAATATTTCCTCGATTCCAACACGAGCCGACAGCCAAAGTTTTTTGGGTAAGATTCTCTTATAGTTCATATTGTCGGAAAGCGACAATTCGGGCGGTCTTTTGCAAAAAGAATACAACGTATATTGATTTATCTTATCCATTCTCTTAATAGCTTCTATTAAATTCTGACTGAAAACATAGTTTCCATATCGATTATTCCTGTCGCAAAGAGCAGCGGAATCAAGAGATATTTTCATGAGCAAGTGTCTTATATAGAAAAATAAATGCAATAAGCGCATTTAAAACTTCTTCTATAATTGTAATGTATGAGCTTGCTATATATGAATACTTTGGAATATAGATTAGATTTAGGACGATATTAAAAAGTGTCTGTAAAATAAACATCCACATTACTATTCTAGCCTTTCCAAGTACGTAAAGGCTGTTAAAAAATACCGATGTTATAAGTATGAAGGGGAGGGCCCATATTACAATTCTGAGAACGGGAATGGCATGTACATATTCTCCACTGAAGATAAACGTGAGGAAATAGGGAGAAAAGAAAAATATCGATGATGCAACTACTGCCCCGATCAGTGAAAGATAATACAGATCTTTTTTAATTTTGAGTTTTAAATTTACGAGAGTTTCTTTTCTGAGACGGGACATGATGGGGGTAGAAACGATATTGTAACTGGCCGCAAGAAACAGAAAGGCTTCGAGAAACTTATACCCTGCACTATAAATTCCCACATCCTTGGGACCTTTTATGAAATTCAGTAAAAAAACATCCAATTTAAAATATAGACCGGCGAAAAGACCAATTAAAAGGAAGACAGTAGACTTGTGAAGAATTTCTTTCCAAAGCTTTAAATTAATCTTGAACTCAAACTTTCCCATTTCCTTTCGTAGAAGGAGAGAAACGAATAAAGACAGAATGTTGTAAAACAGAAAGGTTAAGATAAAGATCGAAGAAAGATTTTGTGTATTAATTACTGCCAAAACCAAAGACCCGATAAGAACTAGATTAAAGATAATTGAAACTAGAGATGGAAGTATTAGTCTTTGCCGGAGAGATGAAAAAATAAGAAGGCTTCCTGATAAAGCATTTGAAAAAAGAGTGAACGAGGTTAAAAATATAAACCAGAGTAAGTTTTCACGATAACCAAGAAAATACGCCAGTCCCAAAGTAGCTAAAAAAACAATTAGGGATAATGCCATTCTTAAGGAAAACAGCGAACTTAGCTGAGAAGCTGATTTTTGGGGTAAGTATACGAGTCCGTATGAGGTCGTACCAAAATCAAGAAAAGGTTGGAGTAGTGCGATATGCGCCCAGACCAAAGTATATGTTCCGTAGTCTTGCACACTTAAATAGCGAACCAGAAAAATAAAGAGAACGAAATTTAACAACTTGTTTGTAAACGAAGATACATTGAGCGTAAGGAAGTTTTTGACGAAAGGTCTGTCTTCCACTAACGTTTTGGGGAGCCTGATTAACTCGAAAATTTTTTGTTTTAGAGAAGCGTATTTCAAAAAAAACATCCAGCGTGATCGGAAAAGGTATTCTTTTTTTCTTAGATTGTCATTCTCTGAAAGCTCAAAGTGCTCGTATTTAACTTCAGAGTCTATTCCCACTTTGAACCCTGCTCTCCTGGCCCTCTCACAGTAATCGACCTCCTCGTAGTATAAAAAATAGCTCTCATCCCATAGACCTATTTTTTCTATAACTTCTTTTTTGATACCTATCAGTGAACCTGAAACAAAAGAACTTTCTTGAAGTTTTGCAATAGGTCTCTTTGTGCTTAAAGACGCCGTATTGCGCATTACATCCAATTCTCCTCCAAAATAATTTTTACTTTTTTGGTTAAAACCAAATCCCCAGATGTCAAATTCCCTAGATGGTGACAAAAGATCTTCTTTTGTCATAGAAAGAAAAGAAATGTCCGGATTAGCAATAACAAAAAAGTCTTTATTATCGTGAAGTCCTCTTCGTATACCCTTATTAACCCCTTGAGCATATCCTTCTTTAAATTTTTCATTTTTAATAACGTAGAGTGTCAAATCCTTTATGTTCAGACTCTCTATTTGTTTTTTTAACCTATGAAGATATGATGCCGGTTCACCGCAGGAAACTATAATAAATGCTACTCGCATGGTTTGGTTTTGATGTGGTCGCTGAGGGATTCGAACCCCCGACCTTTCGAATGTGAATCGAACGCTCTAGCCAACTGAGCTAAGCGACCAACACTCCTTGAATTATACAAAACTCCTTGTTTTTTAGCTTAAAGCTCTCTAAAATGTAAGGACATGCAAGTACTACGCAATATACTCGCTTTTGTGATGGATGTACTTGAAACCGTAACTTTTGTAGGCTCCATTTTTATTGTCGTTTATCTTTTTATTCTACAGCCAAATCAGGTTAAGGGAGCCTCTATGGAACCTACTTTTGATTCAGGTGATTATATCTTTACCAGTAAAATTACCTATAAATTCAGACCTCTTGAGCGAGGAGATGTAGTGGTGTTCAGGTCCCCGCGAAACCCGGATATTGAATATATAAAACGTATCATAGCCTTACCTGGCGACAGGGTAAGAATTACTGATACAAGGGTTTATGTAAACGAGACGCTAGTGCAAGAAGCTTATATTTCAGCACAAACCGAACTTTGGGATGGTGGTTTTGTCAAAGACAATGAGGAGATTATGCTAGGAAGCAATGAAGTATTTGTTATGGGCGACAACCGCCCACGCTCTTCTGATTCCCGAGAGTTTGGACCTATACTGACAGACACTATTATCGGGAATGTATTTTTTCGATACTATCCTCCTCAAAAAATAGGGCCTGTTGACAATCCTATTCCCAATAGTAATCGCTCATTTATTTTTGAGTATCTCCATACTTAACAGGCTTCAGTAATTCCATTATTTTACGTAATTCTTCTGAGGTTTTTATCAGGTCTCCATCTATTTCAAGAATAAGTTTTCCTTTGGTGCGGCTTTGGATAATTTTTACCTTTCGCTCCCCCGCATTCATAGAAGATAAGAAATCATCTATTTCTTTTTTTTCCAGTCTGCTCCCTCCGCTTTTGACACTATAAAGTTTTTCTCTTACCAACTCCTCTGTTTGCAAAGAAGTGAGATTTTCCGACAAAATTTTTTCGTAAAGTGAGATCATCTCTTTTTCATCATGAAGTCTTGAGAGAATAAAAAGGTGGCTGAGTGTTGTAAGTTGAGAATAGTACCCGTCCACTATTAGCGGAGGAAGTTTTAAGAGCCTTAAGATATGACTAACGTAAGAGGGTTTTAATTTTATCTTCGCACTTAAGACGCGGAGCGTAACTTGCTTGTCTAGTTTTATGGAGTATATGAGCTTTGCCTTTGTAAAAGGGTCTTCTTCGTTTTGAATT
>CAYGGJ010000046.1:0-6057 GCA_964349415.1 uncultured Gammaproteobacteria bacterium
GTTCAAGCGCCATCTCTTTTGGCATTCCGCACTGATCTATACGAAGCTCAGGTCCCACGATGATCGTAGAACGGCCGGAATAATCAACACGTTTTCCAAGAAGATTCTGTCTGAACCGTCCTTGTTTTCCACGAAGCACATCGGACAAAGATTTTTGGATTTTCGAGGCAACTCCATGTGTTCTTGTGCGTCCTCGGGATTTTTGAAGATCTAAAAGAGAGTCAACGGCTTCCTGAAGCATCCTCTTTTCGTTTCTCAAGATAATCTCAGGTGCACCAAGTTCAATAAGCTGTTTCAGTCGGTTATTTCTATTGATTACTCTTCGGTAGAAATCATTTAAATCAGAGGTCGCAAATTTTCCACCCGGAAGCTGTACAACGGGCCGCAGATCCGGAGGAATGACGGGAAGGATTGTCATAACCATCCATACAGGAGAGGTGTCACTCTTAATAAACGACTCAATGATTCTCAACTTCTTGAGAAGTTTGTTTCTTTTGTCTCCCTTTGCTTTTACCAATCCGTCAAGCGCACCGGTGTAGAGCTTTTGTAGATCAAGATTTGAGAGGATTTCATAGACTACTTCAGAACCCATTCCAACCTCGACAAATTTACTCAGTTCAAGACCCCGAAGATACAGATAATCATCCTCTTCAAGAAGATCATTTGTCCGCAAACTCTTAACCACCTTTATTATGCGGTCATAAAAGGCAGCCTTTTGTGCTTTTTTCTCAACAAATACATTGGAAAGTTTTTTTAGCTGCTCTTTTTCTTTTAAGGACAGTTCCTGTACTGCCAAATCTTTTTGTTCTTTGTTGGTAAGCTTCTTTTTTAAAGCTTCTTCGTCTTTTGCGAAATTCTTCTTAAGCTTCTCTTTTTCTTCATCAACTGCATCTTCCTCAACCTTGATCTCTTTCTTTTTCATCTCTTCAAGCGCAAGAAGAGATTCTTTTTGTTTGTCAGCGTCAACACTTTTTACGACATAGAGGGCGTAGTAGATTACACGCTCCAAAGATTGCGGTGGGATATCAAGTAGGGTACTGAGAGGAGCAGAGGCGCCTTTAAAATACCAGATATGGGCTATGGGAGAAGCAAGCTTAATGTATCCCATTCGTTCACGCCGTACAGCTGAAGTGGTGACTTCAACTCCACAACGGTCACAGACAATTCCTTTATATCTGATTCTTTTATATTTTCCACAGTAACATTCATAATCCTTTGTTGGGCCGAAGATTCTTTCGTCAAAAAGACCATCCTTTTCAGGGCGGAGCGTACGATAATTAATGGTTTCCGGTTTGGTCACCTCTCCTTTTGACCACTTCAATATATCCTCGGGCGAGGCCAACCGGATCTTTAGACCACTAAATTCTTCTACTTGTAGATCGTCATCCATATTATTTGATGTAATCAACTGATAATCCAAGGGCATTCAACTCTTTAAGAAGCACGTGGAAAGATTCCGGTACACTGGACTGCGGAATATCCAATCCCTTAATGATTGATTCAAATGCTTTTACGCGGCCTCTCAAATCGTCTGATTTGATTGTCAACATTTCTTGAAGTACATAAGGTACTCGGTGTGATTCAAGAGCCCAAACTTCCATCTCTCCAAATCTTTGTCCACCCATTTGGGATTTTCCACCAAGCGGTTGCTGGGTTACCAAAGAGTAAGGACCTACGGATCGAGCGTGGAACTTATCTTCAATCATGTGGATAAGCTTCATGATGTAGCCAATACCTACCAAAACTTTCTTATCAAAAGGTTTTCCGGTTTGACCGTCAATAAGGGTAGTTTTTCCGTCTATTGGTATGTCCATTTTTTGAAGTTCTTTCATAATGAAGTCTTCCTGAATCTTTTCAAACACAGGGAATGAGATTTGCGTGCCTTCCTGTTGCGCGACCAAACCAAGAAGCGTTTCGTAAAGTTGTCCGAGATTCATACGGGAAAGGATGGAGAGGGGAGAGATGATGATATCTACCGGAGTTCCGTCTTCAAGATACGGCATATCCCACTCAGGTAATACTTTTGAGATGACTCCTTTATTACCGTGGCGTCCTGCAAGCTTGTCTCCTGCGGTTATTTTTCGCATCTGTGAAATCGTGACCAGTATTCTTTTCAAAACACTTGGTTCAAGTTCGTTTGGATCTTTTTTTGTGTCAATAACCTGAATGTCCGTCACCACTCCGCGTTTTCCATACGGCACCCGAAGAGAGGTATCTTTTACGTCCTTTGCTTTTTCACCAAAAATTGCACGTAAGAGTCTTTCTTCTGCGGAAAGTTCTTTTTCTCCCTTTGGAGCGACCTTGCCTACTAAAATATCTCCACCTTTAAGCTCTGTTCCCAAAATTACCAAACCATCCTTATCAAGATTTTGAAGTACCTCCTCACGTACATTTGGAATATCACGGGTCAGCTCTTCTGGACCTAGCTTGGTGTCTACGACATCGGCTATAAACTCTTCGCTGGTTATCGAGGTAAGAACGTCATCTTTAACCAACCGTTCTGAGATCACAAATCCATCCTCGTATCCCAATCCGTTTAAAGAGGTGTATGCAATCACCAGATTTTGTCCAAGCGCAAGTTTCCCACCGCTTGTAGCAGGGCCGTCGATGAGCACATCGCCCTTTTTCATCTTTTCCTTTGGTTCAACCACCGGTCTTTGATCAAAAACTACGTCTTTGTTTGTCTTTGAAAATCTCTCGAGGTCATACTGATATTTCTTTCCGCTTTTTCCTTTAAAAATGACTTTTTCACCGTCTACATAGTCAACAGTTCCGTCTTCCTGAGCAAAAACTGTTCTCTTAAGAGCAGAAGAGACCTTTTTTTCCATACCAGTACCTACAAGAGGAGCCTGCGGGTTGACCAAGGGTACAGCCTGACATTGCATGTGAGTACCCATGAGAGCTCGGCTCGCATCATCATTTTGCAGAAAAGGAATAAGTGCCGCAGCAGCTCCTACGGTCTGTCGCGGTGAGACATCGATAAAGTCGAGTTTGTCGGGGGTTACTTCTATAATTTCGCCTTCATGACGGGCTACTACATGGTCGTCGGTAAGAAATCCTTTCGAGTCGATGTTTACGGTGTCGGATGTAATATGATATTTTTCTTCGTCATCTGCCTGCAGATAGGTGATCTGGTTGGTGATTTTTGCCACAGTTTTTCCACCCTTCTTAATCCTTTCTATTTTTCTATAGGGAGTTTCAAGGAAGTTATATTTGTTTACCTTACTGTAAAGTGCCATATACGTAACAACTCCGATGTTAGGTCCTTCGGGAGATCGGATCGGACAGATTCTTCCGTATTGTGATGCTGAAATATCACGGATTGAGAAGGAAGCGCGTTCTTTTTCAATTCCTCCCGGTCCTCCTACGGTTATTCTTCTTAAGTTATCAAGCTCAGAAAGGGGATTGGTCTGATCGACGATCGTAGAAAGTTGACTGGTGCGGAAAAATGAATTCAAAGCGACAGTAAGAGGTTTGGAATTTACGATTTGATGAGGGCTTACGTGGGTTTCTCCCGCTACAAGACTCATCCTCTCCTTAATCTCGCGCTCTGCTCGGACCATTCCGACGCGGATTCCATACATGCCGACAAGTTCTCCGACTGTGCGGAGTCTTCTGTTTCCAAGGTGGTCAATGTCGTCGAACTTCCCTTTTTCCTGGGTAAGGTTTACCAAGTACTTGATGGTCGCAATGACATCTTCTTTACTAAGTAGATAATTTTCTTTCTTTATTTCGGTCTTCAACCCAAGCTTTTTGTTAATTTTGTATCTTCCGACGTCTGAAAGGGAGTATTTTTGAGGGTTAAAGAAGAGATTATTTATGGTCGCATACGCATTATCAAGAATAAGAGGCTCACCCGGCTTAACCCTTCGATACATTTCAAGAGTAGCTTCATCTTTATTATTGGTTTGATCTTTTTTAAGAGTGGGTACGATATATTTGTCGACAAGTGCGCGGTCAAGGTCGGAGAAGTGTTGAAGGATCTGGGAATTTGACTCCCCTTCAAAAATCTTGACCAGTACACTGGCCAAAAACTTTCTTTTTTTATTTACCTTGATCTCAATAAGGTTGTTCTTATTGATTGTCATATCAAGCCAAGCTCCGATATACGGCCTGATCTCAGCGTTATAAAGAGTGAGGCCTGTGGTTTTGTCAATTTCAGCGGTAAAGTAGACTCCCGGTGAACGGACGAGCTGGTTAATTACGACGCGTTCAATTCCATTTATGATAAAAGTACCCCGGTCGGTCATTTTGGGTAGGTTGAAAAAGTATACGTCCTGTCTTTTTTCAGAACCGGTTCTTTTATTGATCAGTCGGAGTTTTAGATAAACAGGAGTATCAAATGTAAGCTTTTTTTGAAGACAAAGTTCAAGAGGGTAGCGTGGATCTCCGAAGGAGAGTCCGTCATAATGGAGTTCGAATTTTTTACCCGTGTAATCGTTGATCGGATAAAATTCACCTAAGATTTCCTTGACGTCATTTTTAAGAAATTTCTCCCACGAATTTTTCTGAACTTCAATGAGATCGAGTTCGTCTAATCTTGGTTCTTTTCTACCTAACAAAAGTTCCTCTTTGGGATTAGTTTTTGGGATTGATATGCTTCGCATTAGATTCTTTTATCGGTCTTTCGAGAGAAATTATGTGTACACAAAAAACCCCCACAAAAATAGGGGACGCTTTCGAAAATCTCTATACTATATAATAGCCAGGAGAGAAAGTCAAGAGGATTTCGATTCTTCAAGAGCCGTAAATGTACGTTTTATTTTTGGGGTAATCCGTTCGTTAACTTCATGGAGCGCTTCAACGCCAAATTCCTTAATCTTTTCAAACAAGACCTCATCTAAACCTTCCGAAGCGTCAAGAACTTTTTTTAAAGTCTCTCTCCCTTTTTTTGTACCCAAAAAGAAGATGGCAGAACTTGCCGTTGATACTCCGAGGGCAAAACCAAACCAGAAACCGGAGCGTTTATGGTCGTCGGTTGTATAAAGGGTAGGTTTATTTTTCATCACGTTTTCTTTTGAAAGTATCGAGAATTTTAAAAACGCCTTTTACCCCGCTTAAAAATCCGACAACTTCATTAAAACCCGATTCCACTCCCAGTCCGACACGTTCAAAACCTTCAATAATATTATTGGTTCTCCGCAAAGTTTCTCTGATTTCGCGCAGGAGTAATACCACCTGTATTCCTACAATCACTAAAAAAATTGTCGTTACCGATAATGTCACTGCAAGTAAAATCTGCGTCATATCCATGCTTTCATTATGTATAAAAAATTGAAAGAATGCAAACCGTCAGATTAAGACTTCTTATTAAGAACAAGCGGCTCACTTCCCATTGTGTACATATTTTCTCCCTCTACTACTACAGCGCTATCATCTCGCAAACCATAGATTTTGCCTGAATATTTTTTGACCGCTTCTATTAAATTTTCTTTACGATTTGGAAAATGTGAATTTTCAAGATGGGGCATAAAGACAAAATTTACAATCTCCAAGTACTTAATGATGCCGTAATCGCCACTAAAGCCATAAACTTTGGCATAAGCATCTCTCGACAATCTTTTTCCTAGCACCATGGAACCAGCACTGCTTCCAACGTAGACTTTAGATTTCAATAGTTTAGGAAGCAACTTAGAAAATCCTGTTTTGTTATATACGCTCATTAGGTAATCAGTGTCGCCACCAACAACAAAAATCACGTCATGAAGTTTTATTCTTTCCTCTACAGTTTTAATATCCAACGCTAATAAATTAACCAGTTCAAGATTACCGCCGAAATTGTCTCTTACTGTATTTAAATTGTCTAGGACCCAACGGAGATTGTCCTCGTGTTCAACAGCATATCCTTCATTGACGATAGCAATGTTGATGGAGTTACGTTTTTTCCCAACCAACTCCTCACATTTAAGAATAATTTCTTCTGTGTAAAAACCTTCCGAACAAAGAATAAGTTTCATTTCCTAGATTATATCAGGGAGAAGTTTCTGGGACCGTTGAAGACCTTGCTTTTTTTGCCCAGTACATATTTGCAGTAAGCAGCGTGTCGTACGTGCCGGC
>CAYGGJ010000047.1:0-5818 GCA_964349415.1 uncultured Gammaproteobacteria bacterium
TTAGATTAATAAAAGTAACGGTGTCATATTCGTCAAGACTTTTTGTCGTGTCTAGGATTAACTTATTCAAAAGAGAAATTATCCACTTATCTAATGGTTTATCCGAGTTATTCTTTTGTTCTTTCGGATTGAAGTTGTTTAAATTAGCGTAAGTTATGAAGAACTTATAAACATTCCAAAGAATCAGTAGTAATCCTTTTACTTGATTCCGATAGGCTTCCTCTGAGATTAATATATCCTCTCCTTTCATTACCGGACTCCCTAAGAGATATAGTCTCAAAGCGTCCCCACCATATTTTTGAAGCATTTCCTTGGGATCCGGATAGTTCTTGAAGTTTTTACTCATCTTTCTCCCATCAGAGCCCAAAATAACACCGGTGACAGATACATTCTTGAAGGCCGGAGATTCATAAAGCGCGCTTCCGATAACATGAAGAACGTAGAACCAGGCGCGTATCTGTCCTGTGTACTCGGCGATGTAGTCGGGTGGAAAAAAATCTTCAAGCTTTTCACTTTTATCGAATGGGAAATGTCTTTCAGCAAAAGAAGCCGATCCGGCTTCAATCCAGCTATCTAAAACCTCAGAGGTACGATGCGCTTTTTTGCCACACTTTTGGCAGTTGACCGTAACTTCATCTATCCCCGGCTTGTGAAGGTCTTTTATTTTTACACCGCTTGCCTTCTCAAGCTCTGCAATAGATCCCGGCACAAATCTTTCTCCGCACTCACATTCCCATACGGGAACAGGGCTTCCCCAGTATCTATTTCTTGAGATATTCCAGTCCGGCGCATTCTCCATACTTTTTAAAAAACGGCCATGCTTAAAGTGTGCGGGAAACCAATTGACCATCTCGTTTTTTTTCTTCATTCGCGGTTTTAGGGTCTGAACATTTACAAACCATGCATCTTGTGGACTAAAATAGAGACGGGTTCCACATCTCCAGCAATGTGCCACGTTGTGAGTATATTGTTCGTCTTTATAGACAAGATTTCTTTTTTTGAGATCTTCATTAACAGCTTTGTTGGCCTTAAGAAAATACATACCTGCAAACTGAGGAACATTCTCTTTAACTATTCCCTCTTCGTCCACATGAAATACCAACTGAATATTTTCTTTCTGCATTATCTCAAGGTCTTCTTCTCCGTAAACCGCAAGGGTTACAACACCTGTACCCTCTTCTTCTGTTACAAAATCTCCTCCTAAGATCAGTCCTATCTTTTTTCCCTTCTCAGCTTTATAAAAATCGTAGTGGGGAATAAACTTTTTGCCGACCAGGTCTGCGCCCTTAAGCTTTTCTACTATTTCATAGCTTGGTTTTTCCTCCAGCATTTCAATTGTCTTTTCTGCTAGAACATAATATTCATCGCCTTGTTTTACTTTTATATAGTTTAATTTTGGATTTACAGCTAAGGCCGGAGTCGCGATCTTATTCCATGGAGTAGTCGACCAGGCGAGTAGATATGTGTCTTTTTCGTTTTCAAGTTTGTATTTATATGTAGTACCCGATTCGGTAACATCTTTGTAATTGTCGGCATCCATTGCGACTTCGAAATTCGAGATTGGTGTTGCACAATGAGGACAATACAAAGAGACGCGCAAACCCTTATAAACATATCCTTTGTCATACATTTGCTTGAAAACCCACATAACCGATTCCATATAATTCAGATCCCAGGTTTTATATGCATTTTTAAAATCAACCCATCTCCCTATATGATCTATGTACCACTCCCAATCTGCAGAAACTTGAGTTACATATTTTTTACATTCTTCTATGAATTTTTTAAGCCCAATTTTTTCCTCTATATCCTTTTTTCTTTTAATATTCAGTTCCCCCTCAACCTTATTTTCAATTGGTAATCCGTGACCATCCCAGCCCCAAACCCTTCTCACTCGATATCCTTTCATCGTCCAATAGCGTCCAAAAAGATCTTTAGGAAGACTTGAAAGTAGAGATCCGTAGTGAGGTGAACCGGTGACAAACGGAGGACCATCTAAAAAGGTCCAGGTTTTGTGCGCAGGTCTTTGCTTTATGGATTTTTCAAATATTTTGTTTTTTTTCCAAAAATCCAGGACTTTTTCTTCTATTTTTGCAAAATCCGGGACTGATTCAACAGGCTTGAACATATCTGAAAATTATAGTCGAAAGCTAAATGATTCTCAATGAAGTAACAACGGCTCAACTTAGGCTTATTCCTATAGTTTGAGATCTCACTTCTTCTCCCGAAGAAAGAAATTTTTCGAATGGGTTGACTAAAGTTACCCCTTCAACTGGGAAAAGCGTCGTCTCTTCTTCGCGAAAATGAGAACCCGCTAGTATAAGATGTTGATTTGTTGGCATAAGAACTTTGTCTCTGGATTTTGGACCCATATCATCCTCTCTAAAAAGCAAGCCAAATTCAGCTGGTTTCTCAGGATCCTCCGGGTCGGGTATCCAAATCTCCCACTGATCATTCACATCAGGTACTCGATCAACACGCAAAGTAAACTGCACTCTAGCCATACGCTCCTTCATCTCTCTATAATGAAAAAATAGGTTGCTTCCTTGAAGACTAGATACGAGCAGTCTTTCCCCTCCCAAATACTCTTGTAAGAAATCTTGCGTTATGGGAAATGTTTCCGTGTGCATTGGAACGAAACGAACGGGTTCTTTTAAAACTCCCCTACCAAAGTACTCGGTCCATTCATCGGATGTGTGGATTACTAAATCTCTGCTTTTTACCGGACTCTCATGTTCAGCCGAAGACATAGAATCGGATTATAGCATATTGGAAAGCTCTTATTTCTTTCTAAGGAAGGCTGGAATATCGAACTCTGAATCTTCGTCAAATAATTCTTCGTCTGTCAAATCCTCTTGTGGAGTCAAGTCTTTAAGATCTTCTATCTTTTTTTCATCTTCATCTAATTTTTCAAGTTTTTCCTGCTTTGGCTCAGATCTAAATCTGAACATCTTAAGCTTGCCTTCGTCAAATTTGGTCGCAATAAGAGTTACCTTTATCTGATCTATCATCTTGTCATCGATTACTGCACCAAAAATAATATCTGCATCCGGATCCACGGTTTTCGCAATGATGGATGCTGCCTCGTCAACCTCTGTCATAGACAGATCGGGTCCACCAACAACATTGAAAAGCACCCCTTTTGAACCTTCGATGGAAACATCAAGAAGAGGAGAAGAAATAGCCTGTTTTATGGCTTCCATAGCCCGTTTATCTCCACTTCCGACACCCATACCCATCAGTGCGGTACCCGCATCCTTCATAATGCTCTTTACGTCTGCGAAATCTACATTTACCAGGCCGGGAATGGTAATTAATTCAGCGATTCCCTTTACTCCTTGATGCAATACCGAATCTATTTTTTTAAAGGCGTCGACGATCGAGGTTTTACGATCTACTATTTGGAGTATCTTTTGATTGGGAACGATGATCAGTGTGTCTACTTTATCCTGAAGATCCTGTGTGCCCTGTTCTGCCAAAACTTTTCTCTTGGATCCTTCAAAATCAAAAGGTTTCGTCACCACTGCGACGGTTAGGGCCCCGCTTTCCTGGGCAATTTCTGCAATGATCGGCGAAGCTCCTGTACCCGTACCTCCACCTTGACCTGAGGTTATAAAGATCATGTCTGCTCCACCAAGTTCTTCCTTAAGACGTTCCCGTGATTCTTCTGCTGCCTGTCTTCCGACCTCAGGATCGCCGCCCGAACCCAGTCCTCTTGTAAAATTTTCTCCGATTTGAATCTTATTTTCCGCTTTATGATGAAGCAGGGCTTGTGCGTCCGTATTGACCACGACAAACTCAACTCCTGGAATTCCTCCGTCTTTGATCATTGAAGTCAACGCATTTCCGCCACCGCCTCCTACACCTACGACTTTAATCTTTGCCGGTTGTCCTGCACGGGGTTTTACTAACATATTTTATGGAATAAATTGCTTAATTAAATTCTTAACTTTTGAAAACGAACTGTCTATAGAAAACTCTTTAAAAATTTTATTGAACTTCTTCAGACCGGATTCGTACTCTATTATATTTTTTCTCCCCCACAAAATCAAACCGACGGTGGAGGCATATTGAGGGTCAAGAATCTCATCCAGAAGGCCTACAACGCGTGTAGGAATGCCAAGTCTTATAGGCATACCTATTACTTTTCTTCCTACTTCAACCATTCCTACGGTATGAGCACCGCCACCGGTGACAACCAATCCTGAAGGTATCCCCTGACTGAAACCACTTTTTTCAATCTCCTCACCTATTAATCGGTATATTTCCTCCAGTCTCGATCCGATAATGTTATCTATAAGGGTTTTTGGAGATACATCGCTTACGTCTTCCGGTAGATTCAGTTCTCCCAAGGGAAGAGCTTCCGGCTTTTTCGCATCTTTTCCCTGTGATAGTCGGAGAGTTTTGCTAAGAAGTAATTTGATCTTTTCTGCGGATTCCAAAGAAACCCGAAGTCCAACGGCAATGTCGTTAGTAACATGTCTTGCCCCTACCGGAATTGAGCTTGAGTAGGCTAGGGCGCCATCGGTATAGAGACAGATATCTGTTTTTCCACCGCCAATGTCAACCAACACTACCCCCAATTCTTTTTCCGTATCGGTGAGCACTGCTTCTGCAGAGGCTAACCCTGAAAAAATAAAACCGTCATTCTCTATACCAAGGTCTGAAAGACATCTGTCTATATTTTTAAGATTCGTGATCGAAGCTGTAATAAGGTGGGTGTCCACTTCGAGCCGCACTCCACTCATCCCATTTGGATTCTTTATCCCAGGTTGTCCGTCAACCATGTATTCTCTCGGAAGTACCTCTATTATCTGCCTTGTAGTTGACAGTGAAATTGCGCGGGCAGCTTCTACTACCCTCTCGACGTCAATATCTGAGATATCCCCTTGAGGGTTAGATACTGCAACAACTCCATGTGAATTTAAAGAAGAAATGTGCGGACCTCCTACAGATGTAAAGGCGTGGGTTATTTTATGTCCGGCCATGCGTTCGGCTTTTTCCACGCTTTCCTCAACAGCCGCAGTTACCTGATCAATATCAATGATAAGGCCACGCTTAACTCCACGCGAACGGGTAGAATTGAATCCAATTACCCGCAGATCTTCATCTTCGTTTGTTTGAATTGCCACCACGGTCGCAATCTTTGTGCTTCCGATATCCACTCCGCAGATTAGGTTTTCAGCCATAGTAGTTATTGTAATGTCACGATGGGTTTGTCGAAACGTAAGTCCAAAGTCTTAAAGTCACGTCCTTCAACTTTGAACTGACGTATAAGAATTTCCAATTGATAATCCTGATCCTGAATGCTCTTTTCAGTCGTGAATAATATCATTTTGTTTTCTAACTGTAATCGTATCATATTAAAGCCGTTAATATCAATACTTGAGGTCGAAAGTCCAAGATCGTGGGTTTTTTGTAAAAAATGAAGTGCCGTAATCATGTCTTTCAGATCGATCAGGTCGCCCGTCTGGTAGGAGGTATAATGCAGTTTTTGATAGTAATTAATAGGGGGTAGCCTTGCCGGTTTTTGCTTTGTTTTCGCAGTGATTCTACCCTCAGGTGAAAGAATAAAATAGCCTTGATCTACTACAAGTATAGACGCTCCCTTATCGTATACCGCCTTAATCTTCAAGCTATCGGGATATTTTTTTTCTACCTCTATGCTCTTAACTCCGGGATTTGCCTCTATGAGTGTTTTTTTAATCTCGTTTTCCGAAAGAAAAAGGAGATTGTTGTAGTAAAAATTCTCTACTCCGTTCAACTTCCTGTTTTTTTCTGATGTGTCCAGCTCTATCCTTTTTACTTCCAGTAAATT
>CAYGGJ010000048.1:0-5782 GCA_964349415.1 uncultured Gammaproteobacteria bacterium
TTTTTAAATCAGAGACCTCATTAATAATTCCAATCTTTGGATAAGCCTTTGAAACCTTTATTTTATGACTATTGTAGTAATAGCTTTCATAACCTACCGGAATGCCGTTTATTAGACCAGTTTGTTTCCAGGTAAGTTGGGCAAGATCTGGAAAATCTTCTCCCATGAACCAACGTGGTCTATCAAGCCAAGTTTCAATTATGAGAGTTTTATGATTTTTAAAATCCCCTTTTGTTTTGATGATATTGTAGATCTGATGATAATCAATAAGTGCAATTTCTCTAAAATCATGATTTACAGAATAATATGTCCATTTGGGATTTGTAACAAATTTATTTTTGTCAAAAATGATAATTAAAGCAAAAAGAACCGGAACAAATATGTAAAAGAAGTATCTCTTTTCCTTTATGCTGATAAGAAAAAGATCTGATATTTTTACAAGAGCGTAAGAAACTAAAAGAAAAATAAATGGAAATACCGGATTCAGGTATCGGGAAATATATGGTCCAAAAATAAAAGTGAGGAATAATAAGTGTAATCCCACAAATAGTCCGATCAACAAAGAGTTGCGTGTATTATGTTCAGAAAAGATACTCATAAGGCCACCCGCCACCGCAAGTAAGACGAAGACACCATACTCTCTCACGAGGAAAGCGTGATAGTACCATAGATTATTCACCTTTCCTATACTTCGGAAGATGACTTCAATTGCGCCTATTTTATAAACGACCAATAATAATATCCCTATGGCAATGTACGTCAAAGGGTTTCTAGTGAGAGAAAAAATGCCTTTAGATTGGTGGACGATAATAAAATGAAGAACAATACTTACTCCTAATACGAGAAAAAGCGGATGCGTTGCTGTTACCAAACACAAAAGTAAGGCAAAAACGCCATATTTCCACAGGTTTCCGGCTTTCTTTTCCTGAAGTATTATGTACCAATAAATTGTCAGCACGGAAAGCAGCTGTTGTATCATGTATCCCCTCGCTTGTCTTGACCATGTAATTTCATAATAAGACAACATAGTTAATAAGCCTGAAATTACAGCAACACGAAGACCGAACAGACGTTTTGCCAGAATCATGACAGCCAAAGGGACCAGGGATCCAAAGATCACGGAAGGAAGCCTAGCTGCCCATTCACTTTCCCCAAAAATTTTGAAAGACCAGGCGATAAGAAAATGAGTAGAAATATTACGATTTTCGAAAAATAGCGGGGCTTTATTCACTGATTGGAAAACACCCATACCATGCTCTAGGATTAAGCGTGCTTGTCGGGCACTGCTGTATTCGTCTACCCAGAATGGATGATTTTCCATTAATCCTTTAAATCTGAAAATAAAGCTGACGATGCCAACGATCATCAAGATGGCTAGAAAGAAGACCGATTTCATTTTCACTTTTTTCATAGGAAGGTTACTACGTAGGTATTATAAGGACTTTTTATGATCAAATCTATCTGTATCCGTTAATTTGAAGTGCTTCCTTATCAAGATACTTGAGCTGATTAAAGTATTCATCGTCAGCCGGGGTAAAGGTATTGGATCGTGGAATGATTTTCAACAGTATGTCGTTGCTTTTTGCGGTATAGGATTTACCTTTCCACGTTACTTTCTTTTCTATCCAGATATTGGAGATTCCAATTTTCCAATGAAGAGGTACGGTAAATATTATCTTATTATCAGTCCACAAATCCGTGCTGATTACCTGCCCGTCTTTTACCAATCTTACCTTGTCTTGCTGTTTCCATCCAAAATTGGTTCCACGCATCAGCACTTTCGTAGAAAAGTAAGCAATTCGAGGTTCAAAAAGATTTATTCTAGGATGCCGAGAATACTGTACTTCTAAATCCCTTTTAATTGCGATTTCTTTATTTACCTTGAGAAGAACCACACTTATGAAAACTGTTACGAAGAAAGCTGCGATGACCAAAAGTAAAGCCTTCATGGTATTTAAGAAATAATCTAAAGTAGTTTTCGGTCTTTGATTAAAAATGCCAAGTATAACCTGTCGGAATAATTTGACAGTTGCTTTCACTTGTTTGATCAGTTTGTTTGAAATAAAGATAAAGGGTGATTTTATCATCCTCATTGCGGTAAATGATCTGGGTACATTGGAACTTTGATGATCAATAAATAGAAGTAACTGTAGGCTGGAGATCAACGCAAAGTTTACCCCCCAGACCGCAAATTTTTCAGCTATTCCTTCTTTCCCGAAATAGGCGAAAAATGGAACCGCCATAAGAAAGAAAAGCGTGAGGTTGAAACCTGATAGCGCCTGAAGTTTAAGTCCTATAATAACGGCTATCCAAATGGAGGTAAGACCAAGAAATACAAGGGATGAATAGCTTTTCAAAACTAATAAATCAAAAGTAAGGCCTGCTAAGAAAACAAAAAGTAAAGGATAACGAAGTCTTGTACTTAAGCGAGTGATTGTATTTAGAAAAGCAGTCGCTGTACTCCGACCAAGCTTGAGGAGAGCTAGGATTATTAGAAATACAAAGAAGCTGTTGAAAATAATGAGCAATCGAAGTGTATATATGTAGGGCTTAAATCTTAAGATGACCAAATCTCCCCTATCTTCTAAGGCCCAGTTGTCGTAGTAGGACTTGAGATATTCTTTTTCAGACGAGCTTAAGTCTTGCGTTAAGAGCTCGAATGTATACCGGTTCAGTCGTTTTATTTCGAAATCTCCCTTACCCTCTAAAGCAACCTCTTTTTTTAGCTGAACAAGCGGTTCGGGAATAGGAACGAGCTTAATTGAGGAAATTGAATTAGGATCAATCGTGGTCTTTTTTTCCAGAGGAAGTATTTTGACCGTAAGTATAAAATCCTTATTCTTGCTTGATGATGCTATAATCCAGGTTTTCTCTACATTTGAGTCCTGAGGAAATATTTCTTCATTGAGAAGATCAGTATCGTCGTGTATGAATTTTCCCCGGATGTTTGCCCTCTTAGTTTCAGTTATTCTTATTAAGTAAGGTTCTTTAACTTGAGATTTTAAAGCAAATAAGTATTTGTCAAAATCATTCGGCTTTATCTTCGCGCTGTATTCCTTTCTTTTAGCATTCCACGTCCATGTGAGTTGATCTGCCAGATTAACTTCCGGATATAGAATTACTATTTTCTCCGAGGAGTTTTTGAAAAGGGATGGAACAATTCTCAGATTATTTAATGTAAAATCGTTGTTTTCCCCACGTATTTTATACGTTTGAGATTTAAACTGAAGCGTAACTTCATCCGAACTTTCCCATATCCCGGGCATATTATAAAGATGAAGACTGTAGATTCCAAACTCTTTGTCGCGGAGAGGTTTTACGAGCGGTATTGTGAGCCTATGCTCGTTTGCGGTAGAAACATTCTCCAACGCCTTGTCGTACAAATAGCTGTAGACGGATTTATTGAGACTTATTAGATATTTTTTTTCATCTCCTGATTTGTTACTTTGCTTAATGGTTCTTTAAATATCGTAATAATGTCCTTTTATATGCGTTGCTAAATAAATTCGTTCTGAGTTTTGGTTCTGCTGTGATGAAAGGGATTGTAATTCCTTAAATCGATTTTCCATCCGCAGCACATAGCGAGTAAGCGATGCCTCCCATGAATCATAGGATTTTATTGTTTGTGTTTTCCACCACGCTTTGAGCGATTCAACCCCACCACTTTTAATTGAATAGTTAACTTTTAGCTGATTGCCCCATAATAAAAGTTCGGCAATTCTCTTCTCCGCAAAAAATAATTCATCAAATCTCTTGGTTCCCAGATGAAATTCCTCCCGAAATGTTAAAAGGGGGTATTTAATATCCCAGGGTGGGGTTTTTACAAAAGGATACGAGATAGGAGCTTGTTGAATTTGATCAGTAGCATAAGTGGGTTCGTAAATGTACTCTATTGGATATGGGGCTAATTTTTCTGATTTGAGCTTGCTAACCGATGGGTTTTGAAAAAAAAGCCAAGCCATCACACTAACATTCCCCAAAAGAAAAAATAATAACAAAAAGATTTTTTTACTTTTTTTCATGTTTACGCAAAGAAATTGCTCCCAACAATAAATAAATCATTAAAGAGACAGAACTTATACCGATTCCTAAATTCGCAAGAGATTGTGGATAAAAATCTAAAACGAGCCTGATGTCATATGTACCGTCATTATTTTTAACGCAAGTATTTCGATGGCAGATTTCTGAGGTGGCGATGAACCATGCGTTAAAACTCTTGTTGACCAGCAAATGACGTTCCGGGATTTCGTCACTGACAAATACCTCAATTGGTGAAAATAGCCTATCGATGCCGTCTTTTTTAAAGTAGATTTTCCACCCCGGGTGGTATGTTTCATTCAGTACGAGCGGAAAGGATTGGTGGACGCCCCTTATGGTTACTTCGTATCTTGCCGGATTAATTTTTCTGTATTGGACTTCTGGAGTTTGTTTTAATGTATCGGGAATTTTATTCAATAGTTCGGGAGGGTTTTTGAGAGAATATATCCCAATTTTTTTATCTTTTAAACCTGTTTGATCTAGCCAGTTCTTGGGAATTGCGTCCGTAACTATATTCTTACTGGTTATGTAAATGTGGGGAACAAAAGCATCCTTCTTTTTCTCATAAATATCAATATTTTTAGAAGTAAATATTAGTTTTAAGTCTTCGGGGAGAACAATCTCCGGAAAGGTTTTTTGTTTAACTATGCTTTTGTCATAGGCTACGTATTTTGCATTTGTATTTACCTGCAGTAGTCCTTCGACTGAGTCTTGATTTGAGCTTATTATCGGTTGTTTGAAAAGCCAGGGGTAGAAAATAAATCCGAAATAACCCCAGGAATTTGTTTGATACCCTTCAGCAAATGGAACAATCTGGATTTTGTCGTCATTTCTGCGGTTTTTGAGTACATCAGCCGCTTTGAAATAGTCATTGGGAATTGTTATCCCATATTTGCCCTGCTTTGGAGAAACACTGAAACGTGTTAAATAGTACAATCCCGACCAGTAAGGAAAACCGTAGACGATTATGAGTACGGAAAAGAACAAAATGGATATTAATTTATTTTTCCCTTTGTTAAAAAAGTATTCAAATATGAATCCAAAAATTAATGAATAAAAAATTGCAGCATAGATTACTATTCCCGCCGTTGTCCTCATAAAGACAAACTGGGGTATCGTTAGAAGCAATTCATAAAAAAGACCATAAGGGGCATTTGTACCCTTTGATAATAAAATAAGCAGAAGAGCCATAAGATAGACCAGAAAATATTGTTTCTTTTCTTCTGCCCGCTTTTTGTATATGACGAAAGGAAATAGTCCAAAAATCAATACGGGGAGTATGTAGTAGGTAAAGAATGGCACAGTTGTATTGATGAGATCGACCGATGATGAAATCAAATTTGGCGTATGAAAAAGCCTGAGCATCTTGCTGATGAGAGCTACGCCGTAATCCAAAGATTCTCCGCTGGCCGCGTAATCCTTTTTTATATTAATCTGATATGGATTAAATTGTTGGAAAGAATAAGCAAAATAAAGGAAAGGGATGGCGAGGTAGGAAGAAAGCAGTAGTGTCCAGGAGAATTTGCCCACATTATTTCTAAACGTTTGAAAATTAATCAGCTTGAGAATTAATGAAAGTATGAGAAGACTAAGGAGACAAAGTACCAGCAAAAAGTGATATTTTGGATTTGGAAGATCGATTATGGTCGAGAGTGCTCCACACAAAATGAGAGGATCCCAATAGTTCGCATTTTTCTTTACGATAAATTTTATAAAAACATACATGCACCATACGATACCTATC
>CAYGGJ010000049.1:0-5622 GCA_964349415.1 uncultured Gammaproteobacteria bacterium
GTTTATAATCTTTCAAAAGTTTTAACAAACTCTCTCTTTTTTTCTTTGGCAAGCCTTCGATACTCTCTGCAAATGAAACAACTGCTAGGTCCCCGAACGAGCGGGTGATCTTTTGGAAAAACGAGCGGGTAATTTTCTTGCTGTATTCCGATTTTGAGAATGCGGGAGAATACCGGTGGCCCTTTTTTATCAGTAATCCCTTGCGAAGTAACCGTTGAAGAATGGTTGCTACGGTTGTATAGGCAATCTTTCTCTCTTTTTTTACCTCCGTAAGCACGTCTTTTATCGAGCCGTTTTCCAAAACCCAAATAGTCTCCATAACTTTTTGTTCAAGTTCTCCAAGAGAATTCGATTTCATACTACACAGTGTAGCATTTTTAAATGATATAATCTTTTTAGACGATGAAAAGAAAAACTTTTTATATAAAAGGAATGCATTGTGCTTCGTGCAATGTTTTGGTTGAGGACAAATTTTGTGAAGTAGATAGTGTACGTGGAGTAAAAGCAGATTTCAGAAATCAAACGGCAGAAGTAAGTTATAAAGGACATCTCAATAAGGAATTATTAAATAGTAAAATCCTTCAGTACGGATATCAAATATCAGATCATTCCTCTATTCAGGAAGAACAAGAGTCTTTATCGACTCATCTAATACAATCATCTGCTTTCTTTATTATCTTTCTGATCCTTTTCTTTTTTGCCCAAGAACTTAAACTTCTTCCGAGCTTTGACACGTCGGCAGGCTTAAGTTTAGGTGTCATATTTGTACTGGGACTTGTCGCTTCAACCTCAACCTGCATGGCAACCTCGGGAGCTCTCTTTTTGTCAACAGTGGGGAAACTGAACTCGAATCAATCATCTATCAAAAAAAATCTTATGCCGGCCGTTAGTTTTAACGTTGGAAGGGTTTTATCGTATGGTTTCTTTGGTCTTTTGGTGGGTTTTATCGGAAAATCCGCGGCACAAAGTTTTCAACTGGGACCGTTACTTATGGCATTTGTCGCCGTATCAATGGTTCTGATAGGGTTCGATATGATGAAGATCTTTTCATTTAGCAGAGTCTTTAATTTTAGTCTTACTAAAAATATATTCCGTCGACTAGAAAGGAGACTTATTAAAAATCCACAAAAGACTTCTTTTCTACTGGGGGCGATAACGTATCTGTTGCCCTGCGGATTCACACAGTCAGTTCAGCTCTACGCTTTGGGTCAGGCAGATCCATTAAAGAGTTCCCTTATTATGATGATATTTGCGATAGGTACGACTCCGGCACTTTTGGCAATAGGGTTCGCATCATCTTTTACGAAATCCTCATACTACCCTTTATTTTCCAAGGCAATGGGAGTTTTGATCTTTATGATCGGTATATCATATGTTTCAAACACACTATCTCTTTACGGACTGAATATTGATCCCATGCAGACTTTTAGCCCAAAAGTAAATGTTTTAGTTAAAGACGGCGTACAGATCGCCTCAATGAATGTGGATGCAAGAGGTTACTCTCCAAATTCTTTTACGATCAAGAAAGATGTTCCTGTCCGGTGGATCGTAAACGGAAAAGATGTTCTTGGGTGCCAGGGATCCCTACAAGCTCCTGCACTGGGACTGAGGAAAACACTTGCGACCGGAGAAAACATCATTGAATTTACTCCAAGAGAAACCGGTTTGATTGCCTTCTCCTGTAGCATGGGAATGTTTAGAGGAAACTTCTTAGTGATCTAGAGTTTGATATCAGTAATAGGGTTACGGAAATTGAGAAAATAAACTCGGATTGTTATAATAGGCTGATGAGCAAAGAAAGAGGCTTTTTCCGTAGACATAAAATTGGCACTTCCATACTCATTGCAGCTGCATTAGACATAGCTCGCAGAATGCGCCCTCTCCCACAATTTTCTCATCAACCCAGACATCCTACACTCGATTCAAATCAATTTGACCATATGCGAAGTAGACCACCTCTTAGGGATGCTGGTCCCGTTTCAACTTGTTTGCCATCAGACGTGACCGACGGCAGACCGGTAACTTTTGATGAAGATCCTGAAGGTTTAAGAAGCTCTCCAAGTCTTTTTCCCGGAGGCGTTCAAAAATATCTAGATAAAAATCCGCTAGATTAATTTAACCTCGGAGTCTATAAGGAAAGCTTCTGCGGTCGCGGAGAGTTGTTTTTAAAGTTTGCTTCAATTGCGACCTTCCCACGCCGCTTTTCAGATATGTGGTTCTTGTCTTTGCATCTTCCAAGTTGGTGAAGTATTCGTAGTGCACGAGCTTAAATGGAATTCTCATCTTTGTTGAAGAAACCAATCCGCGGGAATGTTCCTGGATACGTGTCCATAAGTCATTTGCCACGAAGTCGGTGTAGAAGTCATAGTCTCTCAAAGAAAGAAGCGTGTAAACGTAGTATTTTTGATTGTAAGCATCCGAAACCCTTCGCACAAGGACATTATACTCCTTAACAAAAAACCGCCGGTTAAGGCGGTTCTTTTTATTGGTGGAGATGGGGGGAATTGAACCCCCGTCTAAGAAAACACTAGTTAAAAACGTTTAGCTAGAGATAGTCTGTTTTTGCTTACTTCCAGGCAAGGAAACAGTCAAACTGACGCCTGGATTGACGATTAATAAGATGTCGACTTTCTCAATAACCGTAAAAGTTAAGAAAATCCTACCTTGGTTGGTTTTCCCCTTATAGTTAGACCCAAGGGAACTCTATAAGGAGTGAATCAAGAGACTTTAAGCGTATGCAAAAGCATAAGCGCCCGCATAGCGGGAAGCCTCAAGCTCTTCTGCAGAGATAGAATCTGCATTTAAGATTTTCCATTTAACGCATAGGTACGCCCTAGCCGTTTAGAAAAGTGCGATTTCTCATCGAAACCTTTCATCCCCTAGTTTTTAATGTACTCTTTCGCTTCCTTCTTTTCTCTTCGTTCAATCGATTTCTTCTTATCAAGCTTCCGCTTTTCCAAATCTCGTCGTCCCCTTACAAGAGCGATTTCAATCTTTATTAGACTACCCTTATTATAGCATGAGACAGGCGCCAAGGTCAACCTCCCTGAGCCTCGGATTTTGGTCATAATACGGGTAATTTCCTTCTTGGAAAGGAGTAATTTCCGGCTTCGTTTAGGCTCATAATCCTTGTTATCAGCATACTTATAAGCAGAAATCTCGGCATTTACCAATACAGGCTCATTCTGGACTATGCGCACAAAGGCATCATCCAGCCTCATTGCACCTCCACGTATGGATTTGACTTCTGCGCCTGTAAGCACAATTCCGGCCTCAAAGCGCTCAAAAGCCTCATATTCCCTCCCAAATTTACGATTTATTATTCTCATAAGGTAATTGTAACAGATATATTGACAGGACAGGCTAAAGTGTTATACTATAGGTATATATGTCTAAAGAAAGACTTCCCAGAATAAGACGTTTTCTCGGACGCAAACGACCTTCTGAAGAGACGTTCACTATGGGCGAAATGGGCCCAAAAATCTTACAAGCCACAAAAGAGGGTGGAGATGTAAAAATGGTTGTAACGGCTCAGGCAGGGAATCCACTTTTCGATCTACTGCCGCAAGTATTAAACATGGCAAACGATTCTGGAGCCAAAGCACAAGTAGTTTTAATGATGCCTGAAGGTGAACCGGATGACGCTACTAAAAAGGGACTAAAGCGAATTACTGATGCTCAGGAACGAAGTAGGCCAAAGCTGGGGATTTTTCCCAACGAAGAAGTTGGTTTTGAAGATCTTGAGAAGCTGGACTTAGAATTGCATGGTGATTTAGATACGGATTTCTTACTCGCATTTATACAAGATCCGGAAAGGAAGGATTTATATTGGATGCGGAAAGTCGGAGTTGAAAAAGGCTCTATGACTCATGAGGGGGAAGAAATTCCATATGTGGACTTCAAAGAAGTAGATCTTGGTAGGTTTGGGGCTATTCCTTGTCCTGAGGACTTACTTGAAGTAAACGTCAAGCGATTCTCAAGAATAGAATCCTTAACTAGAACTCATCCAGAACTGGCTGACATAAGAGGTGTTGTCGGAGTAGTTCGTTATACCGGAGAAAAGGAACCTTCCATTGAATCCATTCTGACTCTTGCAGGCATGCGATTTGCCGACATGCGGGAAGCTGCCTAGCTCAATTTAAACGCAATAAAATTTCTTACTACTTCTTAATGAGTTCGATTGCGGCGACCTGATTAGCAGTAAGGAGTACGTTTTTAGAGAGAGTTGTACCGGTGACATTAATATTATTGTTTTGTGAGACCAGCCCGCCCAAGTAGGTGATAGTCATACTGTAAGCTCCCGGAGTAAGGTTAGTGAACTTCAAAGGCACCAGCTCGCTATTTTTTCCATCCTTATCGTAATTAACTACAATCACCACTGTCTTTTGGGGGGAGACCGATCCTATGGCACGTACAAATGTTCCTTCGCCATCAATCTGCAATCGGTATCCTTGTAAAAGATTCATAAATTTAAGTGCCTCAAAACGTGGTTTTTTTTGACCTGAATAAGACAGTATTCCCCAACGAGGAGTGGGTCCGTCTTTCGCCTCAAAAGAAAATGCCAGTTTGAGTTTCTGATCGATCAAATTTCTTGCAGAAGCTATTGTGTAGGCTGCCCCAACATTGGTGTCTGCTATGGCATTGGGTTCTGAGTCATAGCCCCACTCCGTGATAATTTTAGGCAAAGCGCTGAATTTTCCATAAACCTCACGAGGAATCCAGGAATCAATATTCCGCACATCGTTTATATAATCATCAGGATTTTTAGTGTAGTGGTGCCATGAAAGAAAGTCGACGCGGACATTGTTTTGTCCGGCCCATGATAAAAAGACCTGGAACCAATTTTTGTACGCTGCAGTTGGTGCAGGGCCGCCTAAAGAAAAAAGCTGAGTATTTTGTGCATTGTTCGCTCCTGCCGCAGAGTAGGCGTAAAGCGTCTTATAATCTTTGGCTCCACCATACAGACTCCATTTCCCAAAGGTTTCAAGATCCGGCTCATTCCAGACCTCATAATAAATATCCGCAAGTTGGTCGCCACGCACCGCTCCTCCACACAAAATAGTATTTTTACCACTATAGCGCTCGATTGTTTTTTGAACGACGAAACTCCATTCATTCCAATTCGTTGGGATGCCTACCAACGTACCGTCGCTTGATAGTGCAGGAGGCATATATCCCAAGGCGAAGAAAGGCTTAGCTCCCGTGCTGTAAATATCACAGACCGTTTGGTCAAGACTTGAAAAATTCATTACAATTCTACCTGATCCGTCACGGGTAACCACATTATAAAAGTCATAGATATGGTCAAGACGTATGTAGCGCGGTGAAAGTTCGCGCAATTGTGCGGTCACATTTCCAAGCATCCGTACTCCCTGTTCTTCTCCGCCTTGGGCGATAGCCTGCCAGTTGAAAAAGAGAGGACTGGTGACTCTCCTTGTGTTTATTACAAGGTTGGCTTTAGTGGGGGCTGCTTTACTCAGATATTGAAGTCCCAAGAAAAAAGCAGGGATTGCAAGAATCAGAATTGCGACAAATAAAATTATTCTTTGTTTAATATTCATGATTGCGGCTTATGTCATGATAAAAAATCCCAAAAACTATTTCAACTCTATAGGTTTAAAA
>CAYGGJ010000050.1:0-5222 GCA_964349415.1 uncultured Gammaproteobacteria bacterium
GTAAACGCCAAAAGATTCGATAAGCTTTCTGAGAAGGATCAGGTAAAAACTCTTATCCACGAGCTCATGCATATTCCAAAAACTTTCTCCGGAGCGCTGCTTTCACACCGGGGTCCGCACCACCGGATCAATGACCGCGAAGTCGAGAAGCTCCTGAAGACATTACGCCGCTAAAGTTCTTCTTTCGGAGAAAAAATTTCCTACCAAGGCAGCGAATTCCTCAGGTTTCTCAAGCGGAAGCGCATGACTTGAGTCTTCAATAACGTGATGGAATGAATGGGCAATAGCGTCGTGTACTTTGCTCCCCCAATGAGGTGAAATTAAAGGATCTCTTCCTCCTTGGATAATAAGTGTTGGATGATTGAAACTGAGCGTCTCTCTGAGATGGGGTAAAAAATTAGTGCGTGGCCCGTCCGGGCCGATCTCGTGCTTTAACCATTCCCAAAGTGTCTCCCAGCTTTTATCTCCTTTAAACATTTCGGCATCTCTTTCATCAAAGTAATCATCGCGCTTCACTACTCTTTTACCCACACTACGTAATGCAGGCTCCATTCTCTCCCCCATTAAATGTCTGAGTCCGTGCAATGCTTGAGGAAGTATTGAAAGATTAAAGATGTGAGAGGCAACCGCTTCTTTTTTAACCAGTCGTGTAAAAAAACGCGCCACACGATTGTTGTCCAGCACTGGAATATGAAGACCCTCTTCAAATCCCCAACTATTTACTAAGGCGATACTATCTACTCTTTCCGGATTTCTCAGCGCGGTACCCATTGTCACCGCCCCGCCAAAAGAGAGTCCTGCTATATGCGACCGCTCAATTCCCACTTCATCCATAAATTCTAGGACCGCACTTATGTAATGGTCGGTGGTATGCCCGGTTGGCGCATCACTTTGGCCATATCCAGGAAGGTCAGGAGCAAATACCTCAAACCCGGCTTTTGAAATAGGATCAATCGCTTCCTTGTAACATAGAGCTGCTGAAGACATGACCCCGTGAAGCAAGATTACCTTGGGAGATAAAGGATCACCGGCATGTAAAAAATGTATATTCCCGCCGTTTATTTGAACGTCGTGTTCTTGAAATCGAACTCTGTCTTCCCTCCGTGGAGCAACCTCCAATAAAGCCATATATCCTACAAGTCACAGTACTCCTGTCTGGATTTATTGTCAAGAAGTATTTTGAAGGTGTTGTTGGATTACTCTGACGGAGGTGCTTCGTTTGAATATTGATTTTGCAATTCCTTCATCATTTTTTCTACCTCTTCTTGTGAGGGTCCTCCTTGAGGACTATTTTTCTGTCCTCCTTCCATCATCCCTGCGCCGGGCAATCCCATCATGTAGATATTTTGTCCTTCCGGAAGATCCTTGGTCGGAGAGGGAGCATTTACTGAAACCTTGCCGAATTCATAGGTAAGCTCTGTGGTTTCTCCGGTAGCATGGGTCACCAACATCTTTCTTAAGATGTACTCTTTATCATCAAAAAAAATATAAGTCGTTCCTTGGCTGTCCGGAAGATCCTCGCCAACTTGCTGATATTTAAAACACGTCAGATTTCCACAAGCTTCTTTTCCGATCTTTTTATACGTTGTCTTGCCCTCCTCATATTGTTTTTTTAATTCGTCTTCTGTCCAAACCGGCACTTCGTCATCCCTTGCCTCTTCAACTTCTTTTACCGTCTGCTTCCACCATTTCCCATCCTTAAAATCCTTTGCATAAACCGTTTTTTCTATAGTTATGTTTTCCATCATATCGACTCCATTTGCCTTCATGGACATATGACTTTTACCCGCTCCGTCTATCTCCATAACAAACTCTGCTGTTGCTTTTCCGGATTTGTCTTTCGTAACTCCCTTCGAGTACATATTTGCAAGGTAGTCTCCTCTAAGAGTACGGTTTATATATTTGCAAAGATCCGGATCATTGTATTTGCATTTCGGGTCCAGTGAAACCATTGAAGGAAGAGAAAGAGAAGGAGCCTTGCCGCTTTTTTGAAAAGCAAAATAACCGCCAACCGCAACTACTGCAACAATGGCTATGATTATTAGTGGAGCAAAACCACCACTTCCGCCTCCGCCGCCTCCACCATTTTTACTTTTCATGAATATGGAAATACTACTCCCAGTTTTTTATGATGTCAACTAAAAATCCACTTTTCAAATAAACTTTTTTCATTTAGTATTATATTCTCATGAAGAAGGTTCTCATTATTCTTGCAGCAATCGCCCTAGCGGCGATTGTCTTTTTTTTAATGCGGGTTGGACAATTCTATAGCAAGATCTACGATCCCAAATCCAACGTTGCCAAAAAAGCTCCGGTCGAAAAAAATGCGTACAACATTCTTCTTCTGGGCTATGCAGGAGGTACTCATGACGGGACTTTTCTCACAGACACTATGATTGTCGCCCATGTTGATGTTAAAAAGAAGTCAGTAGTGTTGGTTTCAATTCCCCGCGATATTTGGGTAAAAATTCCAAGCAAATCAGGCCAGACACTCCATACAAAAGTAAATACATTATACGAGATGGAGCTTTTTGGAAACGACTTTCCCGATGTAGAAAATAAAAACCTTGTGGACAATACGGTTGGGGCAATAACGGGCCTACCGATTGATTATTTTGTTACCGTAGATTTTGACGGCTTTGTCCGTTCGGTAGATATTTTAGGAGGAATTGATGTGAACGTCGCCCGTTCGTTTATAGATGAGCGCTACCCTATTGACGGTAAGGAAAAAGATCTCTGCGGGAAGGAAGAACAGTTCAAAAAAGTAGAGAGATTCCTCGTCGAAGGAGAAGATTCGACTCTGTCTGCTGAACGCTCTGCGCTTTTTAAAGAGAGCCCCGAGCTAGAAACTTTTTACAAAGACCTTCAAGACAATCCTCACATTGCCTTGCCCTGCCGGTATGAGAAACTCAATTTCATTAAGGGCTTCTCTCATATGGATGGTGCCACCGCTCTAAAATACGCCCGTTCGCGTTATTCAGCAGAAGATGGTGGAGATTTCGGACGTGCAGCACGCCAGCAAAAAGTAATCGAGGCCCTTAAGGAAAAGGTGCTTTCGATTGGATTTGTACCAAAGATCGTACCGCTTCTTGACGAGCTGGAAGAACACATCAAGACAGATATGCCTGCGGTGCAGCTTAATAAATTTTTAGGGGAAAGCACTCATGCACGCGACTACAAAACCACCAACCTTGTCCTAACCGATAATGAATGGCTTAAAAGTGCACGCTCCCCTGACGGTCAGTTTGTACTGCTTCCTGAAGAGGGTGCTGATAAGTGGGATGGAGTAAAACTCTGGATAAAAAATGCGATAAACGGAAAAGTAATCACTCCTTCTCCTAAAACTACCCCGTCAAGATAAAATTACTAAGAATTTAGCATTCTACGTGAGTTTTGATTCTAACGCATTCTCCACTAGCTGCCAAAATTTTTCTACCCCGTGCGGATTAAGTTCCTTTTGCTCCGGATCGCTCGGACTGGGAAGAACGCAGCAATCAAACATTTGTTTGAACAATCCTTGGGCATATGCCCAATTTATAAACTTAGCCGCATTCTCTGGTTTTTGTGGCAAAACTAAACCTCTCCAGCGGACTGCTTCTAGAAGAATTTCTTTCCCTCGTTTATCATCCTTGAGAATTGTATTATTTTCTGCCTGCTCGTAAAGATACTTTCTGTCTGCGATGTTTGGAATAAGAAAATGTCTTTCCAGGAATCTTAAGTTGTCGTACTCTTGTCTCCCTACAGGCTTTACAAATAGTAGAATTGAACCACCGACTTGTGATGGATTAAGAAGAGCTTTAAAGGCCTGTTCGCTGGGTTTTGTGACCTCAAAAGCAATGGTTTCTTTTTCATATGCCTCCTCGTATAAATCTACAATTCTTCTGTCAATATAAGAAGAATGCAAGTCCACATTTGGGAAGCCTGAAACGGTATGAAGGAAAAAAATGGTATATGGCGCTTCTTTACAGACCACGTGAAAATAAAATCTATGAGAATATTCTCGAAGAGTCTTGATGAGTTGAAGTGCGTACGTTGTTCCAACTGCTGCCCCGGAAATAGGAAGTATAATTTGCGCTTTTTCCGTATCTCTCGGGTCCACCTGCTTTAGTCTCGAACGATACCTTTGATCAGATAAGGGATTACTAAAATCCGGGCTAATTGGATATGGATTTACCTCAATTCTTGGCTCGTTTTTTTCAAATTTTTTCGCATACCACATAAGATTTGTCTTTGTATACTCGCTGGGAACACAGGTTAAATCTGCTTCAGGGACATACCAGATAAGCTGAGGACTGTCGTCGGTTACCACTACTATCAAAGTAATTTTTACACCGGTTTCTTTTTCAAGCTCCTCTTTAATAGCTCCAAGTTTATGGGCCAAGCCAAAGTGGGTTGCTATAAAAAGTATCTCGGTAACACTTTTCTTTTTCTTATTTATGAGGGTTTTGAGTTTAAGATGGAGAATGAAGGGACGGTTGCGAAGAATCCATCGGTAAAAAGTTGTAAAGGGTCTCTCTATCCACCCGCCTTGCAATCTCTCATAGATCAATCGCAGAGGAGGATAGATGCTTATTAGTCTATATAGCGAACCAAGAGAAGTATCGTCTGCCCCGAAAGTTTCTGACTCTATGCCTTTTGGAAGCCCATGCTGAAGCGCATCCATGACGCGTAGATGCCCAAAACCGGTGGGAGAATAAGAGAAAATAATCTGCAGAGACTCGCTATTTAGTGCTCGGAATCTTGACACTGAATCCATATCAATTAGTGTAGCATGTACACTGGGCGGGATACTTGATATTCTAGGTTAATTACTTCTACCTTTTTTTACTGCTTTAGAGCAATACGTGCAATTTTTTTGCGGGTATTAGGCTGGAAGCTGTCAATCGCTTTTTTGCCATTTATGGCTTTATCCTTTATTTGATTAAATGCCCCGACCATCTTTTTCCGTGTTTTGTCGTTGGCCAATACTGCACCTGCTGCAGCCCCTACGACTGCTCCTGCTACTGCGCCTGCAGCTACTGCGCCTTTTCCATGTTTTTGATTTGTCATATATAACTCACCTCCTTTCTGATTGAAAGAATAGTGTAAGAGTGAAAATAAAAGGTGAGAAATAAGTAAGGTTTGCGTAAGAATGGCGGAGAGGGTGGGATTCGAACCCACGTGAGTCTTTTGGACTCAAAGGTTTAGCAAACCTTCGCTTTGGACCGCTCAGCCACCTCTCC
>CAYGGJ010000051.1:0-5195 GCA_964349415.1 uncultured Gammaproteobacteria bacterium
ACTCAAGTTGAAAAACACCGATAGTATTTCCGTCACTTACCAGCTCATAAGCTCTTTTATCATCTAGGGGGACTTCATGAATGTTAATTTTTTTGCCTGTAGATTTTTCTACGTACTTAAGGGTCTCTTCTAAGATCGTAAGGTTTCTCAATCCTAAAAGATCTACCTTAAGAAGTCCCACCGCTTTGTTGTCAGAAACCGCATTTAAATCCATACAGTACATGTCGTATTGTGTAATTATCTTTCCTTCCTTATTTTCTCGCTGAAGCGGTACATAGTCTGTCAGCTCTTTGTCGGATATCACAATCCCTGCTGCATGTGTTGAGGCATGACGAGGAAGCCCTTCTAACTTCTGTCCTATATCTAAAAGCTTTTTTGTCTCAGGCTCTGTTTGATACGCAAACTTAAGCACACTGGACTCTTCCAAAGCCTGCGCAATGGACATAGAAAAACCCTGCTTTCCTACCGGCATCATTTTCGCAATTCTATCTGCCTGTGAATACGACCATCCTAAAGCTCTTGCGACATCTCGTACTACCAGCCTTGCCTCCATTGTCCCAAAAGTTATGATTTGTGCTACCTTATCCTCTCCATATTTTTTACGAACGTAATGGAGAACGTCATCTCTTCGTATGTCGGCAAAATCAATATCAATATCCGGAGGAGTTGGTCTTTCCGGGTTTAAAAATCTTTCGAAGGGAACATTATATTCGAGAGGGTTTATGTCGGTAATTCCAAGTACATATGCTACCAAAGACCCCGCAACAGATCCTCTACCAGGACCCACCATAATATGGTTATTTTTAGACCAATTTACAAAATCCTGCACTATGAGAAAGTACGTTGAATACCCTTTGCTGGTAATGATGTCGAGTTCGTATTTCAATCTCTTTTGCACCTCTTCTCCTTCTGAATCTTTTAATCTTGTTATTCTTTCATGAACAAGTTGGTGGAGGTAGTCTTCCGGCGGAATATTCTTTGGGGTTTCAAAGTTTGGCAAAATCCAGTTTCCATAGGGAATTTCGACGTTGCACTCTTCTGCAATTTTTACGGTGTTTTCGATTGCCTCAGGAAGGTCTATGAATAAACCTTTCATTTCTGACTGATTTTTAAAATAATAGTCTGGGTTTTCGTACATAGAAAGTGGTCTATTTTGTTCAAGAATCGTACGTTGTGATTGTATGCAAAGAAGTATCTCTTGGGCGTATGCGTCGTCTTTTTCAATATAATGAACGTCATTTGTGGCCACCAAGGGAACTGCAAATTTTCTAGAGAGTTTGATTAACTGCTCATTTACCTTGTCTAAATCAGGCATATTTGGATGACGCTGAATTTCCAAGTAGAAGTCTTTTCCAAATATGTCTAGATATCTTTGAAGGGTTTTTTCTACTTGAAGAGGCTGATTGTCGAGTATTAACTGTGCAATTTCTCCCTTTAAACATCCCGAAGTTGCAATAAGACCCTCGTGATACTTTTCAAGTAACTCAAAATCTATGCGTGGTTTGTAATAAAAACCTTCCAGGTGTGCGAGTGTCACCATTTTCAAAAGATTCTGGTAGCCTGTTAAATTTTTTGCGAGGAGTAGTAGGTGATTTTGATCACGGTCTATGTTTGGTTGTTTATCAAATCTGGAGTTTTTTGCCTTATAAGCCTCAACTCCTATAATCGGTTTTATTCCATATTCCTTTGCTTTGATGAAAAACTTAAAAGCACCATAAAGCGCACCGTGATCTGTAATGGCAAGCGCGGTCATTCCAAGCTCTTTTGCTTTTTTAATACTATCTTCCATCCTAGACATTCCGTCTAAAAGCGAAAATTCTGTGTGGTTATGGAGGTGTATGAATGACATTGTCTATTTTTTTAACTTCTTTTCTAATTCTGCTTTCACTGTTTGAGGGTCCGCCTGACCTTTCATTTCCCTCATTACCTGTCCGACAAAAAACATGATTACGTTTTCTTTTCCGGCCTTATACGATTTTACTTCCTCCGGACTCTTGGCGAGCGTTGTTACTATAACAGATTCAAGCAAATTTAAGTCTGTCGTTTTCTCTTCAGACCGCTTCCTAAACTTTTCAACAAATTCTTTTACCGTCGTGTTCGTTGACAGTTTTTTATTCACTATGAAGTTTGCTATTTTTTGCGCCGCTTCTGTGTCGTTTACAGAAATCACCACTTCTTCATAAAAGGAAGCTGTGCTCGGATCTCTGGTTAAAATAAAGGCGTCTTGTTTCCGTACAGCATAGTCGTCAACATATCGTTTTATTTTTTTTTGCGGTAGTTCGGGTAATTCTATTTCCTCTATCTGTTTCTGTGTAAAAGTTAACGCTGGTATATCAGGTTCAGGGAAGTAGCGGTAATCATGGGCTTCTTCTTTTGTTCTTTGCGAAACTGTTATGCCTTTTTTTTCGTCAAAGCCTCTTGTCTCCTGCTTTGGTTTTTCTCCTTTCGTCAAAAGTTCTACCTGTCTTTTTATTTCATAATCAATGGCTTTTTTTACAAAATTGAAAGAGTTAATGTTTTTAACTTCAACTTTGAAATCGGGAAGTCTCTTTTCTCCGTTTACTTTTATCGAAATATTAGGTTCCAATCGTATTGATCCTTGATCCATATTTGCATCAGAAACATTTAGGTAGCGGACTATGGTATGCAGTTCTTCGAGAAACTCCTTTACTTCTTCTGAGCTTTGAAAATCTGGTTCGGTAACTATTTCTACGAGCGGTACTCCTGAACGGTTGAAATCAACCAATGATTCCTTACCTTCGTGCGTAAGTTTTCCCGTATCTTCTTCAAGGTGGACGCGGGTTATTCCAAATTTCTTACCTCCTACTTCGAGACTGCCACTTACTGCGATAGGCTCGTCGTACTGACTGATTTGATAACCTTTGGGTAAATCTGGGTAGAAATAATGCTTTCTATCAAATTTAGATTGGGGATTTATTTTGCAATTTAAAGCTTTTCCTATTTTTATGGTCCATTCGACTGCTTTTTTATTTGGCACAGGAAGCGCCCCCGGCAATCCAAGACAAACAGGACATACTAAGGAATTTGGTCTTTTTCCAAAAAAGTCTGCTGAGCATTGGCAGAACATCTTCGACTTTGTCGAAAGCTCGACGTGTATTTCCAATCCAATTACCGGTACAAAGTCTTTCATACTAATTCGGATATTTCTTTAATATTTCTTTCGTAACTCCAAAAAAATCAGTCTCTTTTTCAAATTGATGGGAAATGTCTAATATTGACTCTTCGCCAAAATGCTTTCCCATAATCTGTAAGCCAACCGGTAGATTTTCTTTTGTTAATCCGGCGGGAATATTTATTGCAGGGATACCTGCTACCGCCGCAGGTTCATTTAAAACATCCATTAATTCGCCAAAAAAAGGATACTTTTCAAATTCTCCAAGCTTTATAGCTGGTGTCGGAGTTGTAGGTCCTACAATTAGATCTACTTCACTAAATGCATTCTCGAAATCTTTGATAACTAATGCTCTGACTTTTTGGGCTTTTTTATAATAAGCATCATAGTATCCGTATGACAGGGTATATGTACCCAGCATAACTCTTCGCTTTGCTTCGTCACCGAAATTTGAGCGGTCATTACCATATCTTATTCCATCGTATCGTCCTAAATTTGAAGAGACCTCTGCTCTCTGTAGTACCGTATAAACCGAGATTGCAAACTTTGGGTTTATCAATTTAATCTTCTTGATCTTATGCCCCAACTTTTCAAATAAACGAATTGCTTCTTCAACTTTATTTTTTGTCTCTGCTTCAACTTCTTCAAAATAACTCTCAGGAATTCCCAACGTATATTTTCTAGGATTTTTTAAAGCTCTTTCGTAATCAGGAACACCGCTTTCTGACGTGGTCGCGTCATATTGATCTTTTCCGGCAATCTTTGAAAGGAGGTAGGCGGCATCCTGAACTGTACTTGTAATCGGACCTGGGCAGTCAAATGAAGAACCCATGGCGATTACTCCATAACGAGAAACCCTTCCATATGTTGGCTTCAAACCAACCACGCCGCACCATGCTGCTGGTTGGCGGATTGAGCCTGCGGTTTCCGAACCTATCGCCGCAGGAGTTAAATAAGCTGCCATCGCAGCAGCTGACCCTCCTGAAGAACCACCAGGCGCCCTTGAGGTATCCCATGGGTTTTTTGTTGGTCCGTAATCAGATGTTTCCGTTGAAGAACCGTGCGCCCAGGCATCCATATTCGTCTTTCCGAATACGTAGGATTTTGACTCATTGAGCTTTCTAACTACAGTCGAGTTATAAGGAGAAATATAGTTTTCAAGTACTTTTGAAGAAGCGGTTGTCTTCAAGCCTTTTGTATTAAAATTGTCCTTATATGCAAGTGGCATCTGCCCTTCTGAGGGAGAAACTTCTGTCAGATTTAAAAATGCATTTAAGGTTTTGTTGTATTTTTTAACTCTATCGTTAAAATAATTATGAAGTTCTTTGGTAGATAATTTTTTGTTATTTAATAGCTCTAAGAGCTGGAGGTATGATTTTCCTAGAATATCCATGGTTAGAGAATTCTCTCCACAACAAATTGACTATTCTTGACTTTTGCGTTTTTTAAAACATCTTTTTCAGTTAAGCCGCGCTTATTCTCTTCTCCATCTTCAAAAAAAACATCTTTTGAGTCAATGACACTATGTGCTTCTTTCACATTCTCTGTATTCAACTCATTGAGATTTTCGATATATTCCAAAGTCTCCGAAAGTTGTTTTTCATATTTTTCAACCTCTTTTTCTGAAAGAGTTAATGCGCTTAATTTTGCGAGATGGTGAACGTCTTTTTTTGTGAAATTTTTCTTTGACATGATGTAAGAATTATAGCCTAAAACCGTATTTGAAGAAAGCTGTTTTCTTAGCTGACTATGGCAAGAGGAGTTTGTTCGCGACCTTGGCCCATAGGATTATCTCTAAATATCTCCTCGACAAGCTTGTTCCTTAATTCGGTAGTATTTGCAAGCACGTCTCTTCCAAGGTCATTGGCATCTAGTATAACTACGCCTTCAAAATTCTTATTTTTTAACGTCTCAACAATCTTTTGGTGAATTCTCCCTGCAGCCTCATTGGGCTCTTTAGGACCTAGTTTGGCTGAAACGTTAGATGGGTATAGCGAATATTCAGTCGGCCCGTCTATAGATGCCACCGTGCGTCCGGCAATATGATAAAACATCCCTTTAA
>CAYGGJ010000052.1:0-461 GCA_964349415.1 uncultured Gammaproteobacteria bacterium
ATTCTCTTTTTTCTTTTTAGAATCATCTTCACTTCATTAATGAAATTTCCTTTAGTTAGAGGCAATTTCTCTGAAAGAATTCGCTTTACTCTTAAATATAATTTTTGGCTATCTTTTTTTGTCATATATCGCGCGCGACTTTACTTGTAACATCCCGTTCACTATCCTTGCGCCTCCATAGACAGGATCGTCTGCAAAATCTATTTTTCCGCTATCTAAATCTACATAATCTATGGGAAGAGCCAGCGCTAAATTTGCACCTGTTGTTATGGAAAGATTTGATTCATAAGTGCAACCGATCATCATGATCTTATTATGACTTTTTACGGTGTTAAAAATTTTTAAGAAATTTAAAATTCCTCCGCACTTCATTAATTTACTATTTATTCCGTCAACCACGTCATCTTCCACCAGTCTTATCGACGTTTGCACGTCGGTTGCCAGCTCGTCCGCGATAACGG
>CAYGGJ010000052.1:471-5025 GCA_964349415.1 uncultured Gammaproteobacteria bacterium
CCAACGGCTGTTCTATAAGAGCTATTTTTTTTAGATTCCCAATTTTTTGTAATAGGAAGAGGGCATCGTTATATTTATAACCCCGGTTGGGATCAAGAATTAATCTGTGATTTTTATTAAGTAGTGTGTCGATTTTCTTTATTTTATAAATATCTTCTTCTAAATCTGTCCCTATTTTTAATTTAATGATTCTAAAACCTTGCCTCAATCTTAATTTGACCTCTTTGATACCTTCTTCATGAGATTTCACGCCAATAGTCACCGCCGTGGGAACTTCCGATCTATAACCACCGAACAAATCGGACATTAGTAATCCTTTCTCCCTACAAAATCTGTCAAGCACCGCTTCTTCAACTGCCATTTGAGCAAGAGGGTATTTGGAAAACTCTTTTTGAATTTTAAGGTGATAGCCGTACCACTGATCCAACGGTAGATCAAAAAAATCCTTGACGAGCTTTTTTTTAAAAAGACTTTCTACTTCGCGCACGGTTTCCTTCGTGACGCCCGTATCCTCTGATGCACACCCATAGCCCACATTACCTTTCTTATCCTTTAAAGTTAAAAATAAAACATCTGTCGTTTCAACTGTTTCGTAGGAAGTAGAGAAGGCTTCTTTAAAATGAAGCCTCCGAATGTCAACGGATAATGATGAGATAAAACTCATGTTTTAAATTCTTGCAGCTCTTTACTGTATATTTGCAATACTTTTTTCTTTAGATAGGCGGGTATTGTTTTTGAATTTTGCGGAGAAAGGAAGTCTTGAAAAAGCTTTTTTTTGCTTTTCATAAATTTCTTGAGAAGCTTTTTCTCAAATTTAATTACACTATAATCTTTCTCATTTCTCAAATATGTAAGATAGAACGCGAGTCCTAATTCTTCCTGGGATCCGTATTCGGGATTGTCTGCGTCGTAATTAAAAAAGTATTCATAAAGATCTTTGTGGTTCTTGTCGAGTAAATTTTGCGTAAAGCCGACTTTTTTAGGATCGGTTCCAAATGCAGTAAGCAAGACATACATGTAGCTGCATTTCGTGCAGTTTTGACACCAACGATTTATCTTCCCTGCCAAAGTTTTGACTTCACATGACATCTGATATTTACCTATATCCGGATATCTACCTTGGAGGATTTTTGTCTCTGCTATTTCATACACCGGTTCGACAAAACTGGTAGCCTGAACTTTTTTTCCTAGAAGCATCGTAGAGAGAAGACTTTGTTGACTAATCCAGTCAGAATGCTGATCGTAAGCTGCCTTATAGGTAAGTAAATTCTGCGTATAAAAATAGTCATTACAGGACGGTTCATTTCCAAATGCAATCAGATTGGCTCCAAAATAATATAAAAAGGGGAGTAGAAGAATAGAGTAGTCGGTGGTATGGAGACCCCAGCCAAGATCGGTTTTTAAATTCCACAATTTACCATAGCGGAAAATTCCCGGATTATAAAACACTGTTTGGATTTTTATATTAAACTCTCTTTCAAAAAGTTTTATTAATTTTCGCTTATGAAAATGCTCATAAGTATGTGAGGGCTCTATAACATAGACCAGTACGGGGTCTAATCCTATATCCTTTGCGACAGAGTAAGTCAAAAGGCTTTCTTTACCAAATGAAAAAGGGATGATTATTTTTTTGGATTTTTCTTCTCTGTTGTCTATAAATTCAGGGGCTAATATATGATCAGATTGGAATGTAGGACGGGTATTGAAAAACCTTCTTATATAGTCTATAGACTTTTTTCCGTCTGCAATTGCACTTATCGGCATATCATATATACCATTTTTATAAAGAAATGTCTCCGAAAGGGGGCGGTTTGTTTTGTATTCAATATCTCTTAGGTTAAGCATCTGAGGAACAAATAATGTAGAACTGTAAGCAAGGTTATCTCTGAGTATTTTTTTTAGATTAACTGGAAATTTGGCCCATATTTTTTTAGGATAAACTATGGGAAATTTATTCTCGTTTAGCTGAATTTCGATACCGGAGGATGTAATAGTGGCGTTAACCGTAAGAGTCTTCGGAATATTCATTTAGATACTTCTAAATTGAAATGAGCGGCTTTGTAATCCGTATGTCACCGATTGATTCTTGTAACGATTAATTGCGACCGAAATAATTTCTTCGATGAAGTCTCCATAATCCATTCCCACCAGCGTGGCGGCTTTGAATAAAGTTTCTGCTTTGTTGATCTGTGGATTTGGGTTAATCTCAAGTACGTAGGGATTATTATTTTCGTCTATTTTTATCTCAACTCTTCCGTAATCAAAACATTCCAGAATATTGTAGGCATCCAAAGCTATCTCTGTAATTAAAGACTCGAGTCTTTTGCTTATATTTTTCGGCGGCTGTTGTGTATAAAAGTGCTTGCTTGAATGAACTGCCCATTTTGATTTGTAATCGATAATATTCCACTTTGGTCGTCGTCCCGATGTATTAAAAATAGTCCGAGCCAGAGGCAAAACCCTCAGATCTCTTTCTTCATCATTTCCAATGATCGAAACATCATATTCATCACCTGAAATATATTCTTCTATCAAGGCCGGGCTTTTAAGTTGATTTATTGTTTTTTTTAGTTGCACCTGTAGTTCCTTTCTGTTGGTCACAACAGACTCTTGAGTTATACCAATCGAAAAATCTTTGTTGGCCGGCTTTACGATAAGAGGATACTCCAAACTTTCATCAATCTCATCGTCGAGTGCATATGAGTAATCCCATCGTGGAGTAGGAATGTCGTGGAACTGAAGAATTTTTTTTGCTTTAATTTTATCAACCCCTGTAGCCAAGGCGAAAAGAGCAGAGCCCGTATAGGGAACTTGAAGCATATCCAACATCGCTGCAATATGTGCTTCAAGAAGCGAACTTACCTCGGTTTTTTGAAATAGATTGAGTATTACGTCTACGTCACTGTTTTTAATCTGTGCGAATGTTTTTTCGAAATTTCCCAAAGTAAATATGGTTATTTTTTCATAACCTCGTTTTCGAAGCTCTATTTCAATCTCCTTTTCCAAAGATAGAGAGTGCTTTTTTCTGCCATTTCCGTTAAGACCCACTGGGCTTTCAATGTTGTCGCCTAAAATTCCAATGTGAAGATTTTTCAGGTTCTTTTTTGAAGCTCTTTTGATATGGGCAATCTTAGCCGCCTTAAGAAGAATGTCTTTGTTAAGCACTGCCGAGGAGAAGCGGCTTCTACGCAATGTCTTTCCCATTGAAGAGTCGGAGTGAAATTTTACAATTTTATATTGTATAAGCGATAAAATATCTGTCAGATTGTCCTGAGCATCCAACATATTGTCTCCCGATACGGTCAACCATCCTAAATATTCATATCCTTCGGGGGGAACTAAAATTGCGTCTCCAATCTGCTTATGGATATGAATCTCTTGTAAATTGCGTTTATTTTTAAGTTTTTTATGAAGATCCAGCTCCACTAACATTCCCGAATAATCTGCATGCAAATCCCATCCTATTATGTACTTTCTCGGATGTTCTGACTTAATGTGCTTTATATATATACCTAAGGCGATTTTAACGGCATATTCAATAAGATCTACGTTCCATGCAGCTTTAATATACGAATGCACATAGTCTCCTCCCATCCGAAGATTTACTTCGATAGGATAGACTCCATCTTTGGTCGTCTTTGCTTCAAAATGCATACATCCGTTTTGTATCCCTAATTTTTCGAGGACCTCCTCTGCAAGCGCAAGAAGATCTTCCTGATCCCTGTTAGGAAGACTTGAGGGAATCGCCTGACCGCTGTCTATAAAAAAGGATTCTTTTGTTTTGTTGAAATTGTCAGAAATAGTGGAAAACTTTATTTTTCCGTTTTGAAGAAGTAGGTCTATATCCACCTCATCACCATCTATATATTCTTCTACCAGCACTTCCAGTTCGTCCCATTCTGCAGCATCAATATACGACGAAATGTTTTTCTTGATGTACTCGTAAGAATCAACCAATTCTTGCTTGTTTTCAAGCTTAATTACGAAAGCACTGCTTGATCCGTAGATTGGCTTAATAACCATGGGGAAATCGAGATACTCATCGATAGTTAAAATATCATCTTTCTTCCTTATGAGTTTATGGCGCGGTGCCCTTATTTTATTTCTTTCACAAAATTCTCGGAATAAAAACTTGTTACGCGCTTTTTTTGCTATGTTATACGGAATACCCACCCAATTAAATCTTTCGGAGAGTCTTGCAGTAAGAAGCACGCTCTCTTCCCAAAAAGTAATCACTCCGTCTATTTTCGTTTCAGGATTTTGTGTAAGATAACTTTTTACTGCCTCCAGCGATTCCTTGTAATTTGTGGTTTCTACAAGTATCCAGTCGTCTACGTATGGCTGCGCCCAGTCTTTTTTCTTATGGAGAACAATTACCCGAAGGCCAAGTTTTTTAAGTTTTTGAAAGATAAACTTCTTTTTTATTGATCCTGTGTGAACGACCAGTAAAGTTTTTCCATATAGATCGTTTTGTCTTGTTCTTTTTTTGTTTTTAATTTGTTTTTTTTTTTTGGAAGTTGTTTCCTTTTTTTTCCTTTTCATTTAAAATTTTTT
>CAYGGJ010000053.1:0-4566 GCA_964349415.1 uncultured Gammaproteobacteria bacterium
GTCTGCAAGTGAAGAGCCTGCCTCTTTTTCGTTGCGTGCGTTAGTATTTATCTATGCCTATGTCTGAGGATCATATTCCAAAGTCACCAATTCGGTTCGGGTTTTTTACATCAAAACCACATAAAAAGTGGATGGTATCTGCAATGGTCGCCGTATTTTTGGCTTCAATTGCCGACAAGACATCCGTTCTCATACTCAGAAACCTTACGAATGCTATCGCCGCATCCCCAACAAATATTGACGAAGTCTGGAAATGGGCAATTGCGTACCCTTTAATATTTATTCTTGGTCAGACCATTTGGAGGGCGAGTGGTTTTACCGGAATGAGATGGATGACAGGTGCGCAATTTACAGCCTATCAATCCCTATATGAATATCTGTCACAGCATAGTAAAGAATATTTCAACAATCGTTTTGCCGGTTCTCTTACTAATAAAATTTCCAATGCTGTCAATGGAGTAAGGAATCTTTTCGAGCGTACCTTGTGGAGATTTTTGCCTCTATTTTTCACCCTAATTATCTACATTATTTTTACGGGCGTGAGTGATTGGAGGCTCGGTATAATCATTGCAGGGTGGGCAATCGTTTTTATTGGTTTGAACGCTTATTTTGTAAATAAACTACGTCCGTATTCATACGAATTTGCCGAGTCTCTATCAACCTTAAAAGGAAAGATAGTAGACTCACTTTCCAACATATCCCTTGTGCATGAATATGCTTATATCAGTGGAGAGCATGACTATATAAAAGGGTTTGTAAAAAAGCAACAAAAAGCAGGTCTAAGAAACTGGTTTTATTTCGAATGGGTTCTGGTAATGAACGGGGTTTTAATTGCTCTTTTCATGTTTCTTATGATTGGTACCTCAGTATATTTATTTCAGCAAAAAATTGTCACAATCGGCGTGGTAGTAATGATCGTTGCCATTGTCGGAGAACTATCGAGCTCCTTTTTCTTTATCGGTTCGGAAATGTCGCGTTCATCTCAAGACTACGGTGAGGCGCAAGAAGGGCTAGATGAGATTCTTCATAAACATATAATTGTTGATCACCCGCAAGCAAAAGAACTCAGAGCATCAAAGGGCAAAATTTCCCTAGAGTCGATTGATTTTAAGTACGATAACGAAAATATATTTGAAAATTTTTCTCTAAGTATTCCTCCCGGAGAAAAGATTGGTCTTGTAGGAAGAAGCGGAGCAGGAAAAACAACATTGGTCTCCTTGCTTTTGCGCCACTTTGATGTACAAGGCGGAGCAATTAAGATCGACGGACAGAACATTCATAAGGTGACACTTGATACCCTGCGGCGTGCCATCGCATTTGTCCCGCAGGACACCAGTCTTTTTCACAGAAGCGTCTTTGACAATATCCGCTATAGTAAACCTAACGCGACAAAAGAAGAGGTAATAGAAGCAGCAAAAAAGGCACAGGCAGATAAATTTATCCGAAGACTCAAAAAAGGATACGAAACAGTAGTGGGAGAGCGAGGAGTAAAATTATCAGGAGGACAGCGCCAACGCATAGCAATAGCCCGTGCATTTCTTAAAGATTCCCCCATTCTCATACTGGATGAGGCGACAAGCAGTTTGGACAGTGAAAGCGAGAAGGCAATACAAGAGTCTCTTTCGGTTCTGATGGAAGGGAGAACTGTAATTGCCATTGCTCACAGGCTTTCAACCCTAAAAGAGATGAATAGAATCGTTGTTATAGAGGAAGGAAGGGCTGTAGAAGATGGAGCGCCGGAAAATCTTCTAAAAAAGACAAAAGGATTTTTCAAAACATTGTGGGATCATCAAGTCAGCGGCTTCATCCTTGATGAGTAAGGAGAGTATAATGTAGTATGAAAATCCTGCTTTGGAACACTGCGTGGATGCTTTGGAATCTGCTACTTGCTTATACCAGTATTTATCTCGGAAAATTAGCATATGAATCAAAAAAAACTCCAGAAAAAATCGCTGCAGGAATATTATGGCTCCTCTTTGTCCCCAACACAATCTACATTCTCACTGACCTTTTCCATATTACGTACCAACGAGATTTTGTGAGCGGTTTTGAAGAAGTACTTCTTTTTGCGCAGTACATATTATTTATTCCATTTGGCATTCTGACTTTTATATATAGCCTTAGTTACTTTGACAAGGCAATCAAAAAACTGAAGGTAAATAATGTTCTAGCACTTATAGTCGTCAACCTCCTCATCGGAATTGGCGTCATGATTGGCAGGGTTCAGCGGATAAATTCCTGGGATGTGTTTTTCGCACCGATCAAAACATTTAACGCCGTTATAGAAACCATAACATTTTCTTATTTTCTTATTCCCAGTCTTATTTTCGGTGTGCTTTGTAATATTATTTACTTTGTATATCGTGGAGCCTTTATAAAAAAATAAGGATTCTTACTTGAATTTAATATTCGTATGTTACAATTTCTGCGCATGGTGTCGGTGCGTAACGAAAGAGGACTTTGGACTCCTCATTCAACAAAACATTTAAATAGTAACGGATCCTTAAACGGACACGGAAAACTCGTAGTCATAGAAAACTTCGCGCTCAAAGCTCCCCATACAAACGGCCAAAATGGCCACCAGCCTCTTTCTCGTCCCCACAGGTTATTTGATTTTATGAAGCATCGCTACGATCTCAGAAAAGAAAGAAAAGCAAACGAAGACCTAATAGAACCCTATGTGCCCCGTTACAAAACCAGACTATGGAGATTTGTTGCTGTGGGAATGATTGGTATTATCGGCGGAATTCCCTTGGCGCAAAATACATTTGATTCTCAAGTAGACAGGCAGGTTGATAGAGCAGCAGCCCGATTTGAAAAACGGTTGAAAGACTTTGAAGGCTACAGAAGTTTCAAAAAATTTGCAGATAATGTAAATGAAGTAAAAAAAACATTCGGAGAATTAAGCGGAAAAGAGTTTAAGAAAGCCTTTGCGAGCTTTCTTTTAGAAAATAATATTGACGGAAGCGAGCTTGCAGATGTGATACAAGATCCAGAGGCATTTCTTAAACAATTAGAAAAAGAGGCGGCAAAAAAAAAGAAAAAAGAAGCTGAAGAGCAGGGGATTCTGCCCACTGTAACCACGGTTCCACAAGCCCCTTGACGAAAGAAATTTTTGGTACAATTGCTTGTTATGGTGAAGAAAAAAACTCCGGTAAAAAAAATTTCCCAATCTGCTCAACCATCATGGCTTAGACCTCTCATTCTGACAGTTTTAGTAGCGGGAATACTTTACCTTGCAAGAGGACTTTTTATAGTAGCGGTAGTTAATAACGATCCTATAAGCAGGATGACAGTAATACGCGAGTTGGAGAAGCAACAGGGTAAAGCAGCACTTGATTGGCTTATTACCAAAAAATTAGTTCTCCAGGAAGCCCGCCGCCAAAAAATAGTCATCAGTTCCAAGGAAGTTAATACAGAGATCCAAAAAATGGAAGCTACGATGACCGCTCAGGGACAGTCACTAGAACAGGCATTGGCACTACAAGGTCTATCAAAGGAAAGTTTTCAAGACCGTATCAAGATTTCAAAAATCATTCAAAAGATGTTTGAGAAAGAAGTCGTAGTAACAGAGCAGGAAATTGATGCATTTCTTGAGGAAAATAAGGAGTCTATTCCTGAAACTGCTGATCCGGCTCAATTAAGGGTGTCGGTCAGAGAGCAACTTAGAGCTCAGAAAATCGATCAAAAGGGCAACCAGCTTATTCAGAAGCTCAAAAAAGACGCCAAAATCTACACTTTCGTAAACTACTAAATAAAATTCAGAAGATAGTATCCAGCATTTAGAGACGTCATTTTTTCGGTTGAAAGTCAAGGGCGACCGAATTAATACAGTATCTTTTCCCCGTCTTATCCGAAGGTCCATCATTAAAAAGATGTCCTAGGTGGGCACCACAGGTAGCGCAGACAACTTCAGTTCTACGCATTCCGTGACTATTGTCTTCAATCAACTTCACCGTTCCTTTTTTTGCAATATCGTAGAAACTAGGCCAACCACTGCCTGATTCGAATTTAGTATCAGATGAAAAAAGGGCGCTATCACATACAGTGCAGTTATACATCCCTTCCTCTTTGTTATAAAGATGTTTCCCGGAAAAAGACGCTTCTGTTCCTTTGAGGATACAGATCTGATATTGCTCTGGGGTTAATTCCTTGTCTTTTTTGATTTTCATAGAATTAACGAATACAAGAAAAAGTAATTTAAATCAAACCTTGAATAAATTATTCTAATGCCACCAGCATTTTGTCTATTTCACCGCGAAGTTCCGGAGTTTCTTGATGTCCATGATGTTTAACCGCGTGTGCAACACTAGCATCTAGAAGATCATTTTTTTGATCTTCAGGAGCTGCCATAACAAGTTTGCAGTTTTTTTCACTGGGCATATCTCCACAGTTAGCTACAACCCATTTTCCATCACCTAAATGTATTTGTGCCATATATTTTCACCCCCTTTCCAAAAACGTTTTTAAAGAATAAGAGTTTTAAAAGCAAAAATCAACTCTAAATAGTGATTCTTAGAAAAACGCCTTTGTTATAATTAAAAGACTAAAGCCCGGATAGTTAAG
>CAYGGJ010000054.1:0-4547 GCA_964349415.1 uncultured Gammaproteobacteria bacterium
CTTTTCTTCAGTCTTTTCTCATAGGTATCGCCCTTTCATCTTCCTCAACCACGATTGTCGCAAAGATTATCCAGGATAGAGGAGAGGAGAGCTCCTTTTTAGGAGAAGTTGCGTTGGGAATTCTCATGTTTCAGGACATCGCTTTTATCCCTTTCATAATTATCTTTACCTTTTTTAATGCCCAGAATCAGTCGGCGGGTGAGGTGGTGAAGGATATCGCGCTCGGGGTGGTAGAGGCTACGGTGATTATCTGGATTATGTATTTTTTCGGCAAGCGCTATATTCCGAAGCTCTTTAATGTGATAGCAAAAACTTCGCGCGAACTTCTCAACCTCTTCGTCATTGTATTTATTTTTCTCACGGTCACGGTTTCGGCAAGCTTTGGAGTGCCGATATTGATTGGTGCCTTTCTGGCCGGGGTACTGGTCTCCCAGACAAGCGAACACTTTCATATCTTCTCACAGATTAGGCCCCTGCGGGATCTGATGGCGATAATTTTCTTCGTATATATCGGTACCCATGTGAAGATACCTGAAGTTATATTCCTGATCCCAAAGATTCTTTTATTTGCACTGTTTTTGATTCTAATTAAGTCGTTAGTTTTACTTATTACCTTCTTGTATTTTCGCTTCAGTTCGCGCCTCGCTTTCTATCTTGCAGTGTTCTTATTCCAGGCAAGCGAAAACGCCTTTATTTTGCTATCTTTGGCTTTTACCAACAAAATCTTTACCTCGGAAGAATACCTTTTTGTAATAACCTCGGTTTTAGTTAGTCTTATGCTGACGCCCATACTTATTAACAACAAGGACGTTTTGTATACTGCAACACGTACTTTCTTCAAGAAGTATATCCCCGCCGTGGAGCTTTTCATAAAACACAAAATAGACTTTGATCAATCACCACTGCAAGCGTATCAGGTGCGGAACCACGTTGTTGTCTGCGGATACGGAAGGATTGGTTCGCAGATCGGAAAAGCGCTGAGTCTTGCAAATATTCCGTTTGTGGCCATAGACTACAATTTTCACATCGTCGAGCAGGCTAAAAAAGAGGGGATTAATATTATCTACGGAGACCCTACGGATTACGATGTTTTAGATTTTGCAGAGACCGAGTATGCTCAGGTGATGGTAATGGCAGTGCCTGCGAAGTTTGATCAGGAGAGGATTGTCCTAAGCGCACGGAAGCTCAATTCTAAAATAGTTCTTATCGGACGTATTCATTCTGAGGCTGACAAACAAAGAATGAAGGATCTGGGAGTACATTCAGTAGTAAGTCCCGAGCTTGAAGCCTCGCTTTCGATTATCAAAAAGATATTCCTCCTGAAGCGCATGGGTAAGGATGACATTGTCAGGAGAATCCGTCATATTAAGCTCGTACAGGGAATTATCTAATATTTCATGCCTTCAAAGAATCATCACAGAAGATCACGGCAGTTTTCTCTGACGCTTGGTTCAACCATTCTCCTGGCCTTCGCAGCACTTCTTTTTATATTTGCCTTTGCCAACTCGCTTTTCGTAAACAGGAGAGATAGGGTCAACCTCCTTCTGCACTCAAAGGATAGAATTACATATTACTCCATAAGCACCACGGATGAGGTTAACTACATCATTTACTTCCGCCCGGATTCAAAGATATTGGTTCCCGGGGGCTACCAGCGGTACAGGTTTGGCGCCCTTGCTAAGCTTGCTGCATTAGAAAAGAAGCCGGAACTTCTTAAAAAGGCATATGCCTCTGCGACCTCCAGCTTTACTGACTTTTATTTTCATTCTTCAAACCCGGAGATTTTGTATGGAAACTCGATTCCCGAAGACATCAGACATCCCGACCTCAGTGAATTATTCCTATATCATTCAAACGCAAATCTTCTGGATAGAGTTTATATCTGGTACCGCTTTCTGACCGCGGGAAGGGCTCATTTTACCTTGATCTCGTCGCCACGAATAGAGGAGGATTTTGCCAAGAGCTATCAGGGTTTTTTCTACAGCACATCCTATAGAAAGGAAAGAAAACTTGTACAGGTTATTTATACGAAAAAGTATGGAACTGCTGATTTGATAGGGAGAATTCTTGAAGGAAATGGTATACAAGTGGTCGATATATCACATGAGGATAAGCCTCATAATACGTGCCTTGTAGTAGAAAATACAACGGATTTCTCAAGAACCGCAAAAGACATCTCAAAATATTTTCAGTGCAAACTTCAGAAAGGTCAAACAGGAACCTTTGATATACTATTCATATTGGGCGATAAGGAAGACTATTGGGAGGCCTAAATTTATTATGGAACTAACGATTATATTCTCGGTGATTCTCTTTATTTCTTTCCTCCTAGGGCTCCGATCCATGAAAGATTTTGATGGCGGGCAGGAAGTGAGGAGATTCGTGCGGAAGAAGAAAAAAGGTACGATTGTATTTTTTAAGGATAAAGTGAAGCACTATTCTTCGTGATCATCCACGTCTGCATTGGTTTGTTCGTGATACATGACATTCAGGTCTTTTTCCTCTGAAGAAAGAGTTTCCGCCAGCTTCTCAAGATCGCTTTCGAGTACATCTTCGTCGGCGTCATCCTCGCCTGATCCTTCCTGTGCAGAGACTTTTGACATATCAACCTGTATGTTTCGTGGGAAGGATGCATAACGTAGTACCTTTTTACCGCGCTTCTCCTCTTTGATAAAAACTACGGTTTTACTGAGGCTGACCTCCTTAATAAAAGCGGTGTATAGACTGCCTGCTTTAGTAAAAAGAAGAAGCCTCCTGGAAAGGTCATCCGGAAGTGCTCCTATGTAATCGTTGTTTTCCGTCCTGATCTCAATCTTTCTTCTTTTGGGCTTCAAATATACCTGTTGACCTATAACTAAGTGGGCGAGTGTGTTCTTTTGACCAAGGTTGACCAGTGTTGAGCTCTTGGTTTTTCCGGGGAACTCCAGAAAGAGATTCGGGTCTAACTTCACATCTTTTTTAGGAGGCTTTTTTGCACCTCTGACTTCGAGTATCTTAATTCTTTCCAGATTTTCTTCGGCTATCTGATTACCTTTCTGCAGGCGCAGGACTTTTTTATAAGCCGTCTTTGCGTCCTTTAGCAGATGAAGCTGGATGTAGGCATATCCGAGGCGGAGCTGTGCTCCCAGATTATTCTTGTCCAGCTTAGAGATCTTCTTGTTAAGGCTGATCGCATCCTTCCAGTGGGAGCTGATTGCGGCGTCTACCGCATGTTGTTCTAAAATGTCGATTTCATTCATAATCTAAACAGTATATGGTATTTCAATAACTTGTCAAGTATTATAAAGGGCGTATGTCAGGTCATTCCAAATGGTCTACTATTAAAAGGAAAAAGGGTCTAAAAGACGCTCAGAAAGGACAGATTTTCACAAAACTGTCGAGGCTTATTACTTTGGCGGTTTTGGAAGGTGGGGGAATGACGGATCCCGGCATAAACGTAAAACTCCGGCTTGCTGTAGAAAAGGCCAAGAGCGCAAATATGCCCAAAGATACGGTGCAGCGGGCAATAGAAAAAGGACACGGTCCGGATAAAGACAGTCTTAAAGAAGTGATGTATGAAGGATTTGCTCCGGATGGCATCGCGCTTCTTATTCAGGTTACTACCGACAACAACAACAGGACTATAGCGGAAATACGGGGAGTTCTTGACAGAGGCGGCGGGAAGTTGGGAAGTCAGGGCTCTGTATCGTATCTTTTTCAGAAATGCGGCGTGGTCACTTTTGATAAAAGCACTAATTCTGAAGATGCAATTTTTGAATTTGGTGATGCAGTTCAAAGTCTAGACATAGAAGAAGATGATTCATCACTGACAGTATATTTTCCCTTTGAAAATCTAGGAAAGGTTCAGGAGCTTCTGAACGGACTTGTCCCTTCATCTCCTGCCGAAGTTAACTACAGACCTTTTACTGAGATTAAGATTGAGGATGAAAAAAAAGCAAAGAGAATCGTTGACCTTGTAGGAAGGTTAGAGGATCTCGATGACGTGCAAAGCGTCTTTGGCAACTTTGAAATTCCCGACACTTTCTTTTAAAAAGCCCTTATCGTTTTTTACCCGACAATTGCATATAATATCTCTTATGTCCGGAATTTTTGCAAAGATTACCCAGCCTCTGCGGGAGTTTGTCAAAAGACCGCCGCGCTGGGTTTACAGAGTGGAGAAGAGGTATAGGTTCGTAATAAGTGTAGTAATCATGACCTTCCTCATGCTCTTTTCGACTTTCTTTTTCTTTGATGTTGCGTGGTTATTCATCCCCTTATTAGTCTTGACCTCATACTGCTTGGTTTTCTACTCGATCCTTGAAGGAGTGGAGGGTGTTGAGTGGGTGACGTTGTTTCTTCTGCCTGTTATGTTCACCGTGGCTTTCTATATATTCTACTTTCTTTTTCCCATACGCTGGCTTACCAGGATTCCGTTTATTGCAATTTATGCCGTTTCCTTTTATGCGCTTCTTTTGACCTCAAATATTTTTAATGTCGGAGTAGAGAAGAACCTTCAGCTCTATCGGGCAGCCTTTTCCGTAAATTACTTTTATCATACCTTTCTTTCC
>CAYGGJ010000055.1:0-4347 GCA_964349415.1 uncultured Gammaproteobacteria bacterium
TGCATATTTTTCACAGAAGAGAGGCGTTCCGCGCATCAAAGATTATGCAGGAGCGTGTATTAAAACATGACAAAATTCAGACTCATTGGAATACAGAGGTAGTTGAAGTTCTGGGAGACCTAAAAGTAGAAGGTGTCAGATTGAAGGAAGATGGTAAAGAGTCGGACTTCGCCCTCAACGGATTGTTTCTTGCGATAGGACATAAGCCGGATACCGATCTTTTCAAAGGGCAGGTTGAGCTTGATGAGAAGGGCTACATGCTTACAACTGCTATTGCAGCATTGTCAGGCAAAAAATTAAACAAACTGGACTCAAAATACCAAACGGCAACATCCGTAGAAGGCGTTTTTGCTGCAGGAGATAACGTTGACCACACTTACCGACAGGCGGGAACCGCAGTCGGAATGGGAATTGCCGCTGCCCTTGACGTCGAACGATGGCTCGAAGAAAGCATTTAGTATATAGGACAAAATTCTACATAGTACATACTAAATACTAATCCCTAAACCCTATTTGAGGTAGCTGAGGGGATTTTGTTGAACTCCTCCAGAGATGATCTCAAAGTGGAGATGGGTGCCTGTTGATCTACCAGTTGAACCCATAATTCCGATCTGCTGACCTTGCGAAACTCCTTGTCCTGAGTTAGCTGAAAGCTGGGACATGTGTGCGTATAAGGTTCTGAATCCATTTCCATGATCAATTATGACATGGCATCCATATCCATAGGGGAGGCAGCCGCTGAAAACGACAGTTCCTGCGTCAGATGCGATAATAGGCGGCGCTCCTGGATTTTGGATATCAGCTGCCATGTGATACCAAACTGGATTTTGACTAATACTTCCTGAAGTCGGCCAGATAAAGTTAGAGCTTCCGCGAATGCCTGCTTGAATGGGTCCTGAGTACAGGCCCGCTGGGTACTGCCGCGGTATAGAAGGTGCTTCAATTACACCTTCGGGTACGAATAAAGTCTGTCCTGAGGTAAGCGCAAAAGTATCAAGATCAGAATAATCATTAAAAGGGAAATTTACAATATTTTGCGCGTCAACCTTATATTTTTTTGCAATAGTATAGATGGTGTCTCCGGATGTAACTTTATGGACGATACCGGTGCCGGGAGGAATTTTCAAGGTCTGTCCTGGTTTTATCGTGTCGCCTTTTAGATCATTCTCCCATTTAATGGTTTCAGACGATACTCCAAACTTCTTCCCGATCGACGCAATAGTATCCCCACCGAGGACATTATATTGCACGACCTTGTCTCGGGGTTTTGCAGAAATAACAGTGCCCAAGGAACTATCACTGGGATTGTAGGAAACTACAGCGGCTTGTGAGGTTGAATTTTGTTCTAAAGAACTTACGAACGGATTATTTTCAGCAATAATAGGACCTCCTACCATGGCTGCGGCCACCAAGAGGAAGAAAGAGGTATTGAGAAATGAGGATGAGTATTTTCCCCGTTTTACTACAAGTATTGCAACGAGTATGTTTTTTGCTCGCTCAAAACCTTTCCCGAAGCGAACGAGACGCTCATGAAAGTAATCTTTTAGAAACAAAAAAAACCCACGAAGATCGTGCATGATAATACCTCTATTTTACCAAAATTATCGTGCTTCTGGAGAAGCGTCTTTTGGAAGTTCGACCTTAGGACTTACTTCAGGTTGGGGAGGGGTGGGAAGACTCAGTTCCTGACTTGCAGACCCGGTTGCCGAAGAGTCATCTGCCGGGAGCCTTTTTTTAAATTCTCCAAGTTCTGACGCGACTTTTTTATAATCCTCAGGACTCTTATCTTTATCAATAAGCGTAAGGGTGATTTCCATAGAGCGGATGGCATTGGCATATGATTTATTCTGGAAGTTTGCCCATGCAAGATTGTAATAAGCATTTGCCCATGTTGGCCTAAGTGAGGCTGCGCTCTCGAACGCCCGCGTTGCTTCACCATAATTTCTTAAAGTGTAAAATACGCCGCCCAGATCAAGTCTGTAGATCGGATTCATCGGATCCAGAACGATTGCTCTCTGATAGGAAGAAATAGTCCATACATCAGCACCCCTGGCAACATTCAAGACATTCCGGTAAATTGTCCCTAGATTTTGCCAATTAGAGGCTTTTTTTGGATTAAGGGCGACAGCGGCCTTGGCTTCCTGAATACTTGCTTGAATTGCCTGGGTAACGGTCTGTCTTTCTTCTGCGGTGAGTTGTTTAGCCTGTGTTGGCTGTCCGTCTACAGTCCGTGCAGGGCGTGCACGCTGAGCAATATTGGTTGCGATTAAAAGGTTGGTCTGTGCGAAATTAATTCTGAATCTTTCAATAAAAGGATTGAGGATCACTGCCTGTCTTTGATTGTCGTAAAGTTCTTTTGCGTTATTCCTTATCAGACCGACGAATGATTTTCTAAAATAAAGCTCTGCGCTATACGCCCGTCCAACTAAGTAAAAGAGACCTCCTAGAATTGCTACAAAAAAGATAACTACAAAAATATAAAGGGGAATAATTGTTCCCAGATTAAACGGTTGGGATTCTTCGCGAACATGGGGGGTCAGGGTAAGCGTTATGAAGAATAAGAAAAGAACGGGAAGTGAGATCGGGAAAAGTAAAAGTACGAGCACCATGTAGGTAAAAAGAGCTGCAAATAAAACGTCTCTCCGATCATCTTTTTGAATATGTTGTAGTCCTGTCCATAAGACTGAGCCAAGGGCAGCGAGACCGAGAAGACCGGTTTCAGTAAAAATTTGAAGAACTCCGGATCGTCCGACATTGAATGAGTTTATAGTCCATAAAGGCGTACGGTTGTAAAGTGCGGTTTTGGCCTGAGCAAAGGCGCTTGCAAAATTATCCATTCCTACACCAAACAAGGCGTTTAATGGATTTTTCAATGTTTCTACGGCAGCTCGCCATGAAATATCAAACGGAGGCAATAAGAGTGTTTGAGCGGCAGTTTCAGGTTTGAAAATTCTAAAGACTGTGAGTCCTGTTGCAATCGAAACTACGACAAGGAAGATCCAATCAAATGTATTTTGTTTTTTTCTCCTCGCTACATCAACCAACGCTGCCACAAGAAAAAAGCCTAAAAATAAAGCCAGATCGACACGATTCCCCAAAGGAGAAAAAGCAGGATTTCTCAAGAACTGCATGAAGGGTGAAAGGGTAGCATTTTTGAAGGGTTGGAAAAAAAAGAATATTGTGGCGAGACCAAGTATAAACGTACTATAGCGCAGTAAAATAAGCGTCCGTGATTGATAGTGAGCCTTTTCAAGGTACATAAACACGATTGTAAAAGAAAGAAGAGCAAGGAGACCAAAGTTTTGATTTAAAAGAGCGCCTACTTTGTTTGGGGAAAAGAAGACAATTGAGATAGCTGATGCGATGAGGAAAAAGGAAAGGGCTGTGTCAAAGGGCCCTTTTTTCCAGTTAATTTTTTTTGTCATCAAAATTCCCACGGTGGAGGCGGCAAGAAGAAGAAGAGATCCGAAAACCAGAAGGTAAAGCTTATTGGTGAGGAAGAATTCCTGCGTCGTAGTTAAAAAGAAAACAGGAAAGAGGAAGAGGAGGGTGCCCAGTAGCGCTTTCTTAACAGAAGACATAGAGATAACAGTGTAAAAATATTTTTTTGAATTGTCAACTCAAATTATTGCGCAATTATGCGCCCGGGTGGACCTGCCTGCAAGAGGATTGCGAATGATAGATATCGATACAGTAATTTGAATTTTCACATTCTTCATAGGTGCCACAGGCATTACAGTCATCATTTATGTTGTAGCAAAAGAATGTTTCTGTTTTATTGAGTGTTTTAGTGGTGATTCCATAGTCATACCCGTAAGATTCTGTAGGAGCGGGAAATGCAGGACCGCATCCGCTCGCCTGGCATCCGACTCCCTTTATCTCAGCATCTTTCTTATTGCTTAACTTCGCATATGTGCTATACCACTTAGGACAGTAGTTGTTACCGTTTGCCGCAATACAGGCGACTCTGCTTGAATTGCAGCCACCATTATTAAATAGACATCCCGGCAACTCGGCTTCATACAAATAATCATTTTGAGGATGTTGAGGGTCACAAGGTAGCTCGTCAAGATAAGGCGCAAAAGAAGGAGATGTACCCTCACTTCCGCAGATATGACATGCAGAGCTTTGTGCAATCTTAGGGGCACCGGCACTGCAGACACTTGCTGCGCTCGCTGCATCAAAGCAGACATCCTCAGGCCTTGGATAACAGCCCTTATCTGTATAGTACTGTTCAAAAGCATTTTTCAATATGTTCAGATCATGCTTCCGTTTTGCGTCATGGGCTTTATTTATCTGCTGCCATGGATTTATTAGAACAAGAAGAGCGACGGCAATGATTCCAAT
>CAYGGJ010000056.1:0-4165 GCA_964349415.1 uncultured Gammaproteobacteria bacterium
CTTTAAAGGAAAGTTCTTCTGTCTCCAGTATTTCTTCTTGAAGTTGTGAATAATACACCAGCTTTACACCCTCTTTTTCAGCTATCAACATCTGCCCGGGCATCAATCTATTGACCCCCTCGAAGAACGTTTCCTCATTATCATCATGGACCCTGAATGCCAGATATCTGTAAAGTATTCTCTCGTTAGGAATTTTTTTTATTAAGCCGGAATTAATTATCGGTCTGATCTCTGACGAGAAGATTATTGAATTATTTTTCAGCTTAGAAAAATATAGTGGTTTTATTCCAAAATGATCACGCGCTAATATTAGTTTTTTCTTAGTTTTGTCATAAAGGGCGATTCCAAACATACCGTTAAACTTATCAAAACAGGCCTCACCCCATAGCTCATAAGCATGGACAATTACTTCCGTATCTGATTTTGTTCTAAATGTGTGTCCCTTGATTTCCAGTTCCTTCTTAAGTTCCAGAAAGTTATAGATTTCTCCGTTATACACCACTACGATCGACTCGTCTTCGTTAAATATCGGCTGATCGCCACCTTCTCTGTCGATGATGGCTAAACGTCTGTTTAGTAGCGTTGTAGTATTTGAGTCGTAGAAAAAACCCTCACCGTCCGGACCACGGTGCTTTAGCTGCTGTGATATTTTTTTTATAAGGTTGTCGTTTTTGAAACCATAAAATCCAGCAATTCCGCACATAGGTAGGGTTTACATGTCCCGCAATAATTTAACGCGGTCTTCTGTTGGAGGATGAGTACTAAAAAGACTGGTGAATAAAGAACGGGCCGATCTCTTCTTAAAGGGACTTTCGATAAAAAGGTGCGCATTAGCTCCCGAAGCACGTTTTAAAGGATGAGGGTCAGATGAGATGGCAATCAGTGCATCTGCTAAGGCGTCAGGGTTCCGGGTAATCAAAGCTCCGGAGGCATCGGCAAGATACTCTCTTTTTCTGGAAATTGCCAACTGTATCAGCGTTGCAATAACAGGTGTTATTACTAAAGTCACTATCAAAAAGACAAAAAGTAGAGGATTAACTCTATTGTCATTATCATCCATTCCGCCCCACCAAAAACCGCGCATTACCCAGTCCACTACGAAAACTAGTGTTCCCGCAAGTACGGAGACAAGTGACGAAACAAGAATGTCGTAATTTTTAATATGTGAAAATTCATGGGCGATTACTCCTTCAAGTTCTGCGCGATCGAGCTTCTCAAGAAGTCCTGTAGTAGCTGCGACAACCGCATGCTTGGGATTTCTTCCTGTGGCAAACGCATTTGGAGAGGGATCCTCTATTACGTAGAGTTTTGGCATAGGTACACCAGAAGCAATGGCAACGTTTTCAGCAACCGTGTAAAAATTAAAATGTCTTTTCTTATCAGCCGGCCTTGCACCGGTAGTTGCAAGCACCAACCTATCGGAGAAAAAGTAGCTTCCTATTCCTGAGAACAAAGAAATTCCAAGACCAAGTAAGAAATATGTCGTAGAATCACCAACCGTTCTGCCTATCAAATAGAAGACAAACGAAAAAAAACCAATAAAAAGGAGGACTAAAAAAAAGCTTTTGAGTTTATTACCACTAATTTGGTTATAAATTGTCATTTTAGAACTTCACCTTTACGTTTTTGCGCTCTTCAGCCTGCGTCTGGAAAAACTCTACTTCTTTAAAACCAAAAACGTTGGCAATGATGTTGCTGGGAACAGATCTTACCTTCGTATTGTAATCAAGGACGTTGCTGTTATAAAACTGTCTTGAGTATGCAATCTTGTCTTCCGTGTCTTCGAGTTGTCGTTGTAGATCCTGAAAGTTTTCACTTGCTCTCAACTGTGGATAAGCTTCTGCGACTGCAAATAAAGATTTCAGTGCATCCGAAACCATGTTGTTTGCCTGGGCTTTTTCAGCCAGCGAATCTGCTTTCATAAGCGAACTTCTGGCTTTAGTTACGTTTTGAAAAACTTCTTTTTCGTGCTTTGCGTATCCTTTTACACTTTCCAGAAGGTTGGGGATAAGGTCAGTACGTCTTTTAAGTTGTACGTCTATTCCTGAAAGTGCTTCCTGAATACGGGCTTTAAGTACAACAAATCCGTTATATAAAGCAACCACGTATACAGCGATTAAGACGAGTACTCCTATTCCTATTACTGTTGGGTTCATATGATAAGTTCACCTCCTTCGGGGAATCCAAGCTTTTATGGATTCCTCTGAATTAATGTTTATTATATCACGTTTTCTTACTTGCCCTTACCAGTGCATCTTCTATCTCCCCCAAGCCTTCCCGTGCTTCGGGAGGTATGAAATCCAGTCCTAAGAAATTATAAAATTGCTTTTCATTTGAGAATTTGTAAAGTTTTTTGTCTTTTGAACGTAGATCTTTTATGCCGTATTCTGACAATGAAAATCCTTTCTTAAGAGCGTATTCCCGGAGTTTTATATTATGGTCTTTATTCCCTGTGAAGTACTGAAGCATAGACCCGTAACTTTTAGCATCTTGAACCCTAAAATCTACACGGATATGTGGGGAAACCATAATCGAGGCCTTCTTCAATCCGGAATTAATAAAACTCGATTTCTTAGGATAAGCAAGAAAATAGTCGACAACTTCTTTCTCAGTTCCCTTTTTACTAATCGCTGCTATGTCAACATCCCCAATTGTTGAACTTTTTCTTCTTAATGAGCCTAAAATATCCACCCTCTTAATATTCTTATTTTTTTTCAAATAATCCAAAATTTCACCTGCAATTTGAATGGCTTGATTAAATGGTATGCGCTGATGCTTTCCTCCATGACCTCTGTATTTTTCCAAAGCATCGATTATGCTTTCTTCGGACTTTTTTCCAAACGTTGGAATGGGTGCAATCTTTCCCTGCAGAGCTGCCTTCTTGAGATCTTCAAGTAAAGTTTTCTCTTTGGTTAATTTCAGTTCTTTTACTAATTTATATGCCTTTTTGGGCCCTATAGTTGGAACTTTCATCAACTCAAAAACAGTCTCCGGTATTCCCTTTTTAAATTCTTCAAAATGCTTCGACCGACCGGTTCTAAAATATTCATCAAGGGAATCGGCAATCATCTCGCCAATACCTTGTACATCCTTAAGTTTTCCTTCTTTCCAGATCTCGTATATCTCCCTATTTAAGTACTCAACTGCACCGGCGGCATTTTCATACGCAATAATCCTAAACCTATTTTTATTTTTTATAAGATGCGCTGCTGCTATAGATCTGAGGATGTGAGCTACATCTTTGTTTGTTATATGTTTTAGTATTTTTTGTCTCATAGCACTTGACAATGATCTGGCTTTTTTATATTATACGTCAGAAATATGGCAAGAAGAAATAAATCATCCGCAAATCTTTCCTCACTTATAGATCGTGTACGGGCGAATCTACCAAATTTCCTCCTTGGTCTTACCATACTTGTCGTCTTTGCTCTTTTAAGCACGTTGTATTTACAAGGCGGAAAGAAACTACCTTCCGCACAACCCGAAGCAACGCAACCAACCAAGCCCGCTGAACAAAAAGAGACTGAGAAGAAGAAAACCTCGCTATGGGAGATGATCGTTGGAAAGAAAGAGGAAAAGCCCACACAACCCGAACAGAAGAAGCATACGGTTGTAGAAGGCGACTCTCTCTGGACAATAGCCGAGACGCATTACGGTTCAGGATATAACGCATATGATATCGCCCAGGCGAATAAGCTAGAGAATCCCGACGTCGTCGAAGTAGGAATGGTTCTCGCAATACCCGACGTAGCAGTTAAAGATCCTACTAAGGGGGACATTGTCGCAATGATGACCGAAAAAATAACGATAGCAGGTAGTGAATACGTAGTGAAAGAAGGCGATTCTCTCTGGACTATCGCACAAGGAGCATATGGCGATGGATATGCGTGGACTCGTATAGCCCAGGCGAACAATTTATCAACACCTGATTTCATAAGCGCCGGCCAAAAACTCTCTCTGCCCCGATAACTCCTGTTTAGATCCTACTCAAATCGATTGGTATAATAGTGTAAATGCGGGATTAGTTGAGTGGCTCAATGCGTCCTTCCCAAGGATGAGACACGGGTTCAATTCCCGTATCCCGCTCCATGCCGATGTAGCTCAGTTGGTAGAGCAGTGCTTTCGTAAAGCAAAGGTCGTCGGTTCGATTCCGACCATCGGCTCC
>CAYGGJ010000057.1:0-3960 GCA_964349415.1 uncultured Gammaproteobacteria bacterium
GGTATATTAAACAATGTTTATCACAACTATACAAGAAGTATGTAAGAGCAGTGTAAGAGTTATAAAAGCGCTTTGAGTATATCTAAATTTTTCTTATCAGGTCCCAAATTATCAAAGCCGGGTACCTCAATGATTCCGGGAATATGTTTGGTTTTAGGATGGGTGAGAATAGTTTTAAAAACACCAATCCCGACCTGTCCCTTCCCGATGTTGTCATGACGGTCGCGCAGAGATCCGAACGGATCTTTACTGTCATTGAGATGCCACACCTCAAGCCGTTCAAGTCCAATTTTTTTATCAAACACATCCAGAAATTCTTCAAACGATTTTTTTGTCCGTAAGTCATACCCTGCAGCATGAAGATGGCAGGTATCAAGACAGACCTTTATATTTTTACTTTTGAGGGATTTTATTATTTCAGCAATTTCTTCCAGGTAAAGTCCTATTTTCCTGTTTCCGGCATTTTCAATAATAAAGAGTATGTCGTCGGGTATTTTTTCCAGAACTTTCGAAACATGACTGACCACATGTTTTATCTCCTTTTTCCCATCTTTATGCGATCCTATATGAACAATACTTCCTTTAACGCCCATTCTTCTGGCTATTTTCAGCTCATGCGTAAGGAGTTGAGTTGAGAGTTGTCCTACGCGATTTTCAAAAGCGAGATTTATTAGATAAGAGGCGTGAAAGTATATAGGATCAATTCCTAATTTTTTCCTCATTTTCATGAATTGGTCAGCTTCGTCATCGTCGATTTTGGCAAAGTTCCATGCACGAGGAGAAGCTGAAAATATTTGAAGGGAATTCCCACCCATTTCTTTAATTTTGTGAAGGGCGTTTTCGTGGCCGCCTGCGATTGAGACATGAGCACCGAGCTTCATATGAAGCACTATTATATAGAAAATCTGTGAGGAAGGGGTTGACATATATTAGCAGATTTGTTACCATATTGCTAATATGGACGATTTAACCAATCGGCAGACAGAGATTCTTAAGGTTCTTATAAAAGAGTATACGGAAACTGGTGATGCAATAGGATCGGAGATTCTTGAAAAGAAATACAAACTTGGTGTTTCGCCTGCCACTATCAGAAACGAAATGGTAGTTCTCGCAAAAAAGGGTTATCTTAAAAAAGAATATTTTTCCTCTGGGAGATTGCCATCTGCTAAAGGCTTCCGTTTTTATATTAAAAATCTCATGAAGGAAAAGGAGTTGAGTACTACAGACGAAGTTTCTTACAAAAACAGTATATGGGACGATCGGGAGAATAACCAAAAACTTCTCTCACATGCCGTCAAAGTACTAGCGGAACGAACAGGTCTTCTGTCACTTGCAGTGACTACCACTGGTGACCATTATTATTCAGGTGTCGGAAATTTACTAGGAATTCAGGAGTTTCTAGATCTTGATCTATCCCGTCTATTATTCGAGAAGGTTGATGAGCTAAAGTATTGGATTAAGGTGCTTGATAAAATGGGCGGTCTGCAAGGAGAGGTATATTTTATGTTAGGGGAGGATGATTTTAGTGATCCTATTTTAGAACCATGTGCGAGCATTTTCGGGGATTTTACAGGTTCAAGTTTACAGGGATTTATAGGCGTAGTTGGTCCTAAACGAATGCAGTATGAAATTCTAGCACCACAGGTGAAATATTTTTCGCACCTTATTGAGGATATTATTAAGGAGCATGAACCAAAGTAACTATGGATCCAAAAAAAGAAAAAAAACAAAAACAAACTGTTAATGGCGGAGAAGTTAAAAGATTGAAAGAGGAGCTGGAGACCTCAAAAAAGCAATATCTAAGAGCATTGGCAGATTACCACAATTTAGAAAAAAGGATCAATGATGCAAGAGAAGAGACGATAATACAGGCTACCAAACGAATTGTCCTGAGACTTTTACCATTTATAGACAATCTTGAAAAAGCAGAGGTCTTTATAAAAGACCCGGGATTAGATATGATTAAGAATCAGTTCCACAAAACTCTTCAGGAAGAAGGACTGACAGAAATTCAAATTCTTGGGAAGCCATTTGACCCACATCAGGCAGAAGCGGTAGAGGTGGTTCAGGGGGATAGTGACAATGTGGTAGCAGAGGTTGTACAAAAAGGCTATATGTTGGGAGACAAGGTTATACGCCCTGCGCAGGTAAAAGTTAGTAAAAAAAGTTAAGATATAAGACTATGGCAAAAATTATAGGAATAGATTTAGGGACTACGAATTCATGTGTGGCTGTGATGGAAGGCGGAAAGCCTAAGGTCATACACTCACAGGAAGGTAAAAACACCATTCCTTCAGTAGTAGATCCGACAAAAAGAGTGGTTGGTGAGGCTGCAAAAAGACAGATGATCATACATCCGGAAAAAGTAATTTTTTCGGTGAAACGGCTGATCGGACACAAATTTTCCGACGAGACCGTTCAAAAAGATTTAAAACTACTTCCGTATACAGTAAAAGAAGGAAGAGACGGTATGGCTGTTATTGAGGTAGAGGGAAAGACATTTACCCCGCAGGAAATTTCCGCAATGATTCTGCAGAAAATAAAGTCAGACGCAGAGGCATATCTTGGGGAGAAGGTTGAAAAAGCAGTTATAACAGTACCCGCATACTTTAACGATGCACAGCGTCAAGCTACCAAGCAGGCCGGAGAAATTGCAGGTCTGGAAGTTGTCAGGATTATCAATGAACCTACTGCCGCCGCACTTTCATATGGGCTTGAAAAAAAACATTCCCACACTATTGCGGTTTACGATCTTGGTGGGGGAACTTTTGACATAACGGTTCTCGAGTTGGGCGAAGGGGTTTTTGAGGTAAAAGCATCAAACGGCAACAGCCATCTTGGAGGAGATGATTTTGATCAAGTAATCATGAGCTTTTTGGTTGATGAGTTTAAAAAAGACACAGGAATAGATCTTCAGAAAGATAAGCAAGCTCTACAGCGTCTTAAGGATTCTGCTGAAAAAGCAAAGGTTGAACTTTCAACGGCAACCGAAACAGAGGTAAATCTTCCCTTTATTACGGTTAAAGACGGACAGCCTCAGCATTTGGTTGTAAAAGTGACACGGGCCAAACTCGAATCGTTAGTTGGAGATCTGATAGATAAAACATTCGAACCTGTAAAACTATGCCTGAAAGATTCAAAAACAGATGCCTCAAAGATTGATGAAGTAATTCTCGTAGGAGGTATGACCAGAATGCCAAAGATTGTAGAAAGCGTAAAGGCATTTTTCGGAAAAGAGCCAAATAGATCTGTAAATCCTGATGAAGTAGTTGCAATAGGAGCTGCCATTCAGGCGGGGGTTTTGACCGGAGAAACAAAGGATGTAGTTTTACTTGACGTAACGCCGCTTACCTTGGGAGTAGAGACGCTTGGTGGAGTATCGACGACGCTCATTACAAAAAATACCACCATTCCTACTTCAAAGTCCGAAGTGTTTTCAACGGCAGCCGACAATCAGACCCATGTTGAGGTACATATTCTTCAGGGAGAAAGACCACTCGCAAAAGACAATAAGTCGTTGGGACGTTTCATTCTAGAGGGAATTCCTCCTGCCCGCAGAGGCATTCCTCAAATAGAAGTAACATTTGACATAGATGCAAACGGAATTTTAACCGTATCTGCGAAAGATAAGGCTTCCGGTAAGACGCAAAGTATCAAAATTACCGGTTCAACAGGACTCACAAAAGAAGAGATTGAAAAGATGAAGGAAGAGGCGGAAAAGCATGAAGAAGAAGACAAGAAAGAAAAAGAAAAGATAGATGCGCGTAATAAAGCAGATAACATGATCTATGTTGCCGAGAAAGAAATAAAAGACAGAGGAGAGAAATTGGATAAAAAAATAAAGGAAGAAGTTGAAAAGAATATAAAAGATCTGAAGGATTCACTTGAAAAGGCCGATGCACAAGAACTTGAAGAAAAAACTAAGGCACTTTCAGATGCGCTAACAAAAGTGGGACCCAG
>CAYGGJ010000058.1:0-3249 GCA_964349415.1 uncultured Gammaproteobacteria bacterium
TTTCCATATAGTTTGAGAGTCCCAAAGGCCAAAGAATATTGACGTAGACATTGGCGTTTTTTCTGGTCAATAAAATCTTACTGTTTGAGGGTTTTGACAAAAGATCTCTAAGATCCTGCAGATCTTTGGAAGAACCACTACGGTCTTTATAGATATTTTCAAATTTTCGTTTGTCAATTACTCCTTTTTCAACAAGTTTTATGATGCTATCTTTTAAAGTTATTTTACTTTGAAATCCTTTCTCCGGAAGAACTTTAGCAACGGTCTCATCGTAAATCTTGTTTCCAGTTTTTGGATTTTTGAGAGTGTTTAATTTATTGTCATTCGGGTTTACTAGTTTTATAGAAGTCCTTGGGAGTTTTACAATTTTCTGGAGGAGTGCAAGTCCCGTCAGAGTGAAAATAATAATTCCCGCTATTAATATCGCGTTTGGTATTGTAAATTTCTTTTTCTTTTTTATATATTCTTTCGAAGTAATCTTTTTCATAGTTACATATTGTGCTGGACATGATCACCTTCGCCTCCACAGCCGTCCGATAAATTCCAAACTTCAGTTACCTGTTTTCCGGTAAATTTGTAGTTCTTGATTAAATGTTTACCTAAACCTCCATATACAAACCACCTCCAACATTTACAACAGCAGGGACCTTTCTCATTGGAGTTTTGCATTGCATAATCATATTCTTTTTGTTGTTCAGGAGTCAACGCATCATCGTAGCGAGCCAGGAGTTTTTTAGCTAGACCGGCTTCAATATCGTAAGGGTCTTGTGGAATATCTTTAACGTCTTTATATTTTTTCAGTCCTTTAACTTGCTCGCTGTATCTATGGAGATTCATAGGAGAACAACATGAGCCTTGCAATCTTGCGTCCTTCGGCATCGAAGTGATTGAATCCTTGAACATAGACGAACACGACGAATTCCCACTCTTACTTAAACGGTCAAATTTGGCAGCAAGCACCTTGTCGACGACGAAAAGATTTTTATTCGCAGAGTAGTTTGCAAAATATGCCCCCGCTCCCAGAGAAATAACAATCGCTATTGTAACTAGAATGATTTTTTTCATGGTTTTTTATGACTATAACCTTTTAATTTTATATGATTGCACTCTTCGCATACATGTAATACTTTTTTCGAGGTGAAGTATAGCGAGAAAAGAACAAGAAGGATCGAAGCAAGGACAATATAGTTTTTATTATCAAGTAGGAAGAAAACGGTGCCAATACCCAAAAAGCCAAAAAGGGAAGCAACGCACGTCGAACAAGTGGCAGTCCCAAAAATTGAGGCAATGATTCCTGCAAAACCTCCCACTCCTCCCTGCGAGATAGCAGACACACCCGTACTTACAGTCGCCCTTTGTCGAAAAGAATAGACGTTCATATTTATTGACAGGGAAGTGAGCAGTGCTAATGTTATAAGGAGTAAGAAGTCTTGAGGCTTGAAAAGAGTCAGTTGAAAGGCGAAATCGTTGCCGGGGACGTTGCGGACCGGAATATAGATGAAAAACCAAAGTAAAAGTGAGGAAATAACCGCAAAACTTGCAAGGTAAATCCTTTGTTTTAAAACGAGCTTTATCCCCTCGAAATAAATAGTTAACTTACCCATTGCTTATATTGATTGGCAAGCAGGATGCATCCAACTTTCCACTTTCCTTATTTTAAGACTGCATCAATTTGTTGCTTTAATTGTTCAAACGGTAAAGCTCCGTTTACGAAGTCATTCTTACCGTTCTTGGTAACTATAAATGTTCCCGGAGTGCCGCTCACACCTGCTTTTGTTCCAGTATTAAACTCTTCTTTTACATGTTTTGCATACTTTCCATCGTCTAGGCATTGTTGAAAAGCTGTTTTGTCCAATCCAATCTCTTCCGCCAGAGGCACCAGTTTGTCCAGTGCAAAACCCGTACCATTTGATTCTGTCTTCTCGAAGATCTTATCGGTATACTTCCAGAATGCTTCATTACCACCAAGATCATTTGCACACTCTACTGCCTCTCCTTCTTTTTGAGCATTCTGATGAAAAGATAGGGGATAATGTCTGTAAACCCAGGCAACTTTATCCCCATATTCCTGAAGGACTTGTTTCATAGTCGGGTGGAACCTTTTACAAAACGGGCATTCAAAGTCAGAATATTCAATAAGAACAACATCGGCATTTTTATCACCTAATATATGATCCTTATCGGTCACTTTAGGGAGAGCGTCATAATCAACTCTTGGAGGAGGTGGAGGTTGATTTGCAGCCTGTTGTCCAAGCCCGCCCTTTTGAAGAGACTGGACTTTGAAAAAGAGATACCCACTAAAAAAAGAGAGAATGATGAGAAAAACAATTAAAAGAATGGAGGCGTTGAAGGGAGCGCGTCTGGGAGGTTGCACTTTGTTATTCATCTTACTACACAGTGTAGTAGAACCTCTCATTGATTGTCAAGTCTGTTTAGCGGTTTCTGGTAGAAACGTGGTTTGTGGGAGGAGGTAGTTTTGAGGAGTTAGATTCGTCAAGACAATGCTTTTGACATTTATTACTATTTCCACAGGTCGCGATCTCTGCTGCTTGTATTCTTGTTCCAAGAAAAGTCATGATATTAAAGATTAGTATCATTCCCACGATGCTCCATAGCATACCCTTGAGAGAAATGTATGGTAATGTTACCCTCTCTCCTTTGAGTGCTTTTATTCTTTTCTCAAAGGTGTCCTCATGAGAGAACGAGGATATAGATGACGGTTGGTAAAAATCGTATTGAAGTAATTTTTTCAATGCGGTAAGAATATTTCTCTTGTTTTTCAGAGCAAAAGCTGCCGTTTCGTCTGCTATCAATTCGTTTTTAATATGGATTCTTTTAATAACAAATGAAACAAGCGGTATGAAAAGAAAAAGCGTTTGAAAAAACATTAGACTAAGATTTATGAGATTATGGTTCTTGTCAAGATGGTGTTTCTCATGAAGGAGAATTACCTCAAGTTCACCATCTTTCATAAGCGAGAGAAGTTTTGTAGAAAGATAAACTTTAGAATTTATCGCTCCAAGACAGAATGCAAAAGGTTTTGAGCATGAAACAAAGACGATTTTATCTTCAAGTTTATGCATCAAGGCCAACCGACGGAGTCTATTTGAAAAATTTTTTGTAGTAAGACTTTTTTTTAAGATTTTAGTTCTGATGCAAACTAGGATCAAGCGAAAGATTGCGGTCAAAAACAGTGTTCCTCCGAGATAAAAAAATGTATTAATAAAAGAAGTCGCTAGAGCTTGACAT
>CAYGGJ010000059.1:0-3208 GCA_964349415.1 uncultured Gammaproteobacteria bacterium
CTCCTCTCCTCTATCCTGGATAATTTTTGCGACAATAGTGGTTGAGGAAGATGAAAGCGCGATACCTATGAGAAAAGACTGAAGAAACGAAAAACCAAAAAAGGAGCTCATGACAGAGATGAAAAAAAGGGAGAGGACAATCTGGATGATACCTCCTAAAACAATGAACTTTTTCAGTATGGCAATTTTGTTTAGATTGATCTCAAGACCTACCGTAAACAAAAGTAAAATTATGCCGAAATACGCGAAGCCTGTGATCGCCTCCTTATCGACAAAATTTGCAAATATATTGCCAATTGCAATACCTCCTATGATGTAGCCTATGACCGGCGAGATTTTAATCTTTTTTGCCAAAAAGCCAAAGATGAATGGAATGACGAGATATAAAAAGTAATTAAAGAACGTTGTAACGGGGATATCCGGCATATATTAACTATAGCAAGAAGATGGGATTTTATGTAGATTAAAGTCGTATTCTAAAAAAACGTTGAGGACCATATATGGGACTTGTACCGTCCCTTACTTCTAAAACCCTGTCTCCGTAGTGTCTGGCAATAGAATCTGCATAACCGTTTTCTACAGCTGCGTTTCTCTCAATACATTCGTAACCTCGTGATCTAACCTCATTCTCGAATTTGTCCATTAGAGGGCTAATAAGCTGTCGTCCCCTGAACTGACCAAGTATGGCTGTTGAGTAAACGTATACTGTGTCGCTTTTCTCGGCTGCCTTCCCTGATTTAATATCATCGGGAATGTCCGGATTATCAAACGGGAATCCAATAGTATAGCCCAGGAGACCTCCCTGCTCGCTCATCAGGAAAACAACGATGTTTCGCTTGTCCTTAAACCATTTTTTCATGTCCTTTTTCTTTTCTGCTCCTTCAGGACCGAATGCAAGTTTCTCAACACGCATAACTGCATCCTTTACCTTTTTCCAAGGAGTTTTAGAGGGGTCAAAAATGTCACAATGTACATTTCCCTTATGTGGACGATGCTCTTCAACTGTCATGGATCGCTATTATAGCAGATGCTGACAGTCTTACTTGTAAAGTTTCTGCTCGCAGGAGACGCAGTATCGGGCTTCTGGAATGAGTTTGAGCCGTGCCTGCGGGATAGGCATGTCGCATTTATCGCAGAAACCATATTTTCCTTTGGTAATGCGCTCAAGAGCCATATCGATATCTGAAAGTTTCCTACTCAATGCCTTGATCTGTGCTTCGATAGTATCATGCCCTACCTGTTCGCGGACATCGGTATCTATCGCGGCGTTGTCTGAAGCATGATCGGGATTTGAAAAAGGATCCTCTTTGCGCAGTTCTTCAACCCTCAAAAGAAGCTTCTCTTTTTCGTCTTTAAGATCCGTGCTGAGCTTTTTGATGAGTGTCTTTGCCGGTTTTTTTCCCATGTCTGTTTCGCGTTAATAACTTCCCAAAAAATGAAAAAATAGGACCTTTGAAATAATATAAAAAGTAAATAACAAAAGTCAAGAGTAAACACGCCGATATGATTAAATGGAAACTAAAACCGAAGATTTTCGTCTGTCCCGTCTTCAAAAAGTCGAATGCAAGATATACGACCGCAAAATATAATCCGAAAAAAGATAAATTAAATCCCTTCGGATATTTTTCACGCCGTACTGAAAGCATCAATCTGTGAGAAAAATAAGCGCCTATGAAAAACAGCAGACTTTCATAAAGAGAGGTGAGATGCCGGAAGCCATCGACTCCTACATATTTCAAACCGATGGGAAGTCCGGTCTTTGCGCCTACTTCGGCTCCCGATAGAAATGCCCCTAATTTTCCCAGTCCCAATGCTAAAAAACTGGCAGGAATAACATAATCTACCGCCTCTAAAAATCTGATTTTTTTGGAAAGAGCATATAAATAAAAAGTCAGAAAGCCACCTGCAATAAATCCATAAAGTGAAAGTCCCGGATAACCGTTTATTAGTAAAAATTTACTGATATTAAATCCAAACTTGTCAAAATGAAGAGCTACATACATCAGTCGTGAAAAAAATAAAGCTCCTGCCAGAGACACAAAAAGACCGTCGAATATATCCTCTTCCTTATATGAGGTTAGGAGGAAGTTTTTCCAGAGCATAAACGCACCCCAGAAAAATGCGAGCAGTAAAAATACGCCAAAGGTGTAGATCTTGAGAAACGGCAGGTTTAAGAGCACCGGAAGCATATGTAAGGACAAGTATACAAAATAAAGAAAGCTAAGTGTGATAAAATTTCGTTGTTATGAAGATCCTTTGTTATTCTTCGTACTTCCTTCCGTATATCTCCGGAATTACTACTACAACCTCCCGCATTTTGAACCATTTGGGTAAAAAAAACCAGGTTGTATTATTGACTTTCCAACATGACCAAAAGCTTCAAAAAGAGGAGACAATGGGAAAAATTTGGGTACTCCGGATGCCGTGGAATCTCCGCATTTCGAAGGGTTTTATTTCTCTAAGTTCAATTTCATATTTTATGCAGCAAGCGGGGTCGTGCAATGCAGTAATAATCAATCTTCCAAACGTGGAGGGTCTTCCCCTTGCCATAATCGCGAAGCTTTTGAGAAAAAAATTAATTGTTCTGTTTCACTGCGACGTAGTACTTTCCGGAGGAATTTTTCCTTTTATCGTTACTCAAGTCGCCCGCTTCTCTGCTTTTTTACAACTGCTTTTAAGTGACGTAATTGTCGCCTACCCGGATTATTTGGATGAACATTGGTATGCGGAATTTTTTAAAGACAAATTAAAAATCACCCTTCCACTTTTTAGTAAAGCTGCCGTTGATGTTAAGTATAGAAACCAGCTATTGAAACATAAGGGCCGTAAGAAGTGGGTAGGATTCGTTGGAAGGATTGCGAGTGAAAAAGGAGTGGAATATCTTATAGAAGCTTGTCTGCGCCTAAAAAAGAAGAAAGTTTCTTTTGAGTTAGTGTTCGCAGGACCAGAGGCAGTTGGAGAAAAAGAATATCGTGCCAAAATGATCAGTTTGCTGAAAAATAATAAAATCCCCCACCGCCTCCTGGGAATGGTTTCTGAACGTCAATTAGCTACCCTCTACGAAACTCTCGATGTCGTAGTTATTCCTTCCATAAACCAGACGGAGGCCATAAGCATTGTACAGCTTGAGGCAATGGCCGCAGGAACACCTGTGGTGGCGACATCAATGCCAGGAGTCCGTTATCCTATCCGACAAACCGGCATGGGA
>CAYGGJ010000060.1:0-3161 GCA_964349415.1 uncultured Gammaproteobacteria bacterium
GTCAATTTTGTCAAAGACCTGAGGAAGTTTTGGAATAAGTGCTTCTATCTCTTTCTGTGAAGTTTGAGAAAAGGACTTGTGAGACAGTGTAAATAAGTGAAATCTCATATAAGGAATATCGCTTTTACTGTAGGCCTTTTCAATTGCCAGATAGAATGCAATATTCTTTTGCTCTTCGGTATAGTGATCAACCTTAACCTTATTTTTAAGCACTTGATAGATATAAAAGGTAAATAAAGCATTTTGGCGTGCTTCTATGGGAGACAAGACCTCTTCGATTTCGCAGACCATAAGATCAAAGACGAATTCCGGATATTTAGACGAGATAGATTTTTTAACAAAAAGATACTTGTCCATAATGCTTTGGACTTCGAGGACGTCTTCAGCCCCCAGGCTTTCATTGGGAAAGTAGCGTGCCCACAGGAGTTCGCGGATTAAATTTTCTGCTTCGCCCTTCCCTTCCGCGTTGAGGGCAAGCCTCCTCTTTAAAATACGGTCAATTGCGCTTTTTCTGATAAGATGCGACTCTCTGTATTCGACTGCATTTCTGATTTTTTCATAGGCAAGGGCAAAAAATGAGGCGGTCTGTGAGACCGAAATCCGTGATGATTCATCGGGTAAAGCTCTGGACTTTATAAGTTTGAGATTCTCAAGCAGTGCTTTTGAATATTTTGAAAGATTTATATGTGCGGCTGCAGCGTCTTCCGGCTTTTCCATGTATGGAAGAAATTATATCACGTACGGACAAATCTATTACATTCTTACATAAAGAGGCCGAAGTGTTGGTATAGTTAGTTAATAATGTCAGAAAGACCGAGATCTCGGAGTAACCAATTTTTTCGAGAGCTTACACCAGCCGTGTTAAAAGGAACAGCTGCGGGGATAGGTTTAGGGGCAATTGGTCTTGTTGGAACTACTATTCTGAGTCACCGCGAACGAACACATGAAAGCGTAAAACTTCATCCTATTCTCACAGCTTTTTTTGAGCTTGAGCAGCAAACGTATGGAATGGATAATACCATCTGGGCTTCAGTTCACAGAATTCATCACCATATTCCCGATGCGACTCTTTACCCATACCTCCGTATTTATAGAGCCGTGCAGAAAATGAGAGCGTCAGACGCTCCCAACTCTTTTCAATACATGGATCCATATGTGGAATCATTTTCTCTGGATGAGGTAATGGAAGTGGGGAGGAATGCAGAGAAACTTGTTGCCGAGCGCATGGGTGACGAATACCAGCCGCCGGTAGAATATAGTAGTGAGGAATTAGAGCGTATCCTTAATCCACAAGAGCCTCAATATTATTACCCCGACTATCCTCGCGCCGCAGAAAAATACGAATCAGATGAAATGGCAAGAATTCTCCTCACTGATCCACACTCCCCATCACTGATCCCTCCTGTCAACGGAAACTTAAATGGAGTTCGTGGGGTTTTTAAAAATAATATCGCCCTTTACAGACGTCCTTCAAATGTGTTTAAGTGGAAGCCGCACCTAAAACCTATAGATCTTCAGAGAGACAACGATGTACCCAATAAAGACTATACTCCACTTGTTGTTTCGACGTTTGTCGCCTTAAGTGCCGCTGCTTTTCTTTTACGTGGTAGATATACGCTAAAGGACGCATTGATAGCAGCAGCAGCAGGCAGCGCCGCAAATGGAATGCGTATGTATACCGGTGCGGTTATCGGAGGTAAAGTGACAAACTCATTTGGACATATGGGTGAAGTTACTGCAAAGGATTTCATAGACGCTATGTTTAAAAGGGAGTATCAAATAAGACTCAACCCTGACGGAACAGTTTCAACAAATACAGTTAATGCCGGGGTTTTGGGAAAATTGTCCGCATATTTAACCGCCGATGAAGTGGGAGGGCAGGACGCTCATCATAAATATCCTGAAAACATTGCCTACACAGAAAGTGCCGGAATGCAGGGTATTCTTGATGCGCCGTACGGCAGTTTTACTGCTTATCTTGCAAAAAGCGGACTTGCTTTTATCACAGAGGGTGACGATTTTGGAGGTATCCCTAAAGACCAGCGGCCGGATGCTCCAAACCCTGCGATGAAAATAATTCATTCTGCTCGCGTTAAGGAGATGGCGAGAGCTGCCTAATGGCCTGATTCTTTTGGTTTTGCCCCGGTGGAGAGAATTCTGTCGGTAAGGAGTTTTAACTTCTCCTTAGTTTTATCAGGATTGTCAGATTCCACATTCAAGCGCAATAAAGGTTCGGTGTTGGAAGTTCGAATGCTCAATCTCCAATCGGGAAAATCAATCGCTATTCCATCGAGTTGGGAAACCTTTCCGTCTTTATACTCCTCTGCAATCTCCTCAAGAAGTTTCTTACTATCTACCCCGTCCGGAAGTACAAAATTGAATTCACCTGATTCATATGAAGTTCTTAAGTCTTTAAGTATTTGAGAGATCGGCTTTCCGGTAATACTCATCTCCATAAGGACGTATAAGATAACCCTCACGGCACTTTCTGCGCCTCCTGTTGCGCCGAAATAGAAGTGTCCTGAGGATTCGCCCGCAAAATACGCCTTTTCACGGTTCACATCCTCTGTGATAAATGCATGTCCTACTTTACTAATGTATGTCGATCCTCCGTTCTTTTCAACAAGGTCCTTTACATTCCTCGTGTACCGGATATCCACAACTATCTTTTGACCAGGCTCTTTTTCCAGCACCTCTTTTGCGATAAGTGAAGAAATCGAAGTTGCCGGAATAACCTCTGATTTTTCATCTATGAAAAAAATCCTGTCACCATCGCCATCCGGTTCTATTCCAAGGTCTGCTTTTACTTCTTTCACTTTTTCCTGAAGAGGGATAAGGTTATTAAAATCCAACGGGTCTGCCTGATGGGCCGGAAAAGTCCCATCTAGCTCAAAATTCATCTCAATAAGCTCACCGGGTATCTGTTCAAATAATTTTTTAACATACAAAGCGCCCATACCATTGGCAGGGTCGCATGCAATTCTATAGGTCTTCAGTTTTGACACGTCAAATAATTTAATTGCGTCTTTAATTTCATCATCCAAGACGTTTTCCTTCACGATGACTTTTCCGTCATTCGTGTATGGAGCAAACTGACCCGCTAAACTTAATTGAACAATTTGGTCCATTCCCGTAGATTTCCCGATTTTTATGATTTTATC
>CAYGGJ010000061.1:0-3103 GCA_964349415.1 uncultured Gammaproteobacteria bacterium
TAAGTCGTAACAAGGTATCCGTTCTGGAAGGAGCGGATGGATCACCTCCTTTCTTATTTTTTTATTTTGGATAACAGTTTTTTAGGAAAAAAAACGAAAGTCTTTTTTCCTAACCCGAATTACACACTAAAAAACTACTTTACGTATAGAAGGCTATAAGTCGCTATACTCAAACCTAGAACAGTGCCGAATATGGCAAGGGTTTGATAGATTATGTAGATTGCGTGATTGTCGAGTTTCTTAAATCCCATATCGTCCGGTCTATACGTCCTCGCATTAAATTGGTGTGAAAACCAATAGATCATTTCTCCCAAATAACGTACTGCAATATATATCCCTAAAACAACCAGCATGAACTTGATAGAAATAAAACCTGTTAAAAACACCGCGCTTAACAAGGGCAGCAAAACAAGAAGATCTCCTTTTATAAAAAAAGCGGGAATTTTAAAAAGGGGATGAAGTTCTGTGAAGAACCATTTATTGTCGATGTCCTTAAAACTCATGAGTACTATTATACTTTAGTATTAGGATAAGCCAAGAATTTTCCCTACGAAAGAAATAAGAACTGCGATCGTAACTACTAAAGCAGATCCACGCAAAAACAAGCGGGGGAAACCCTTGAGTATATACTTTCCCATAAGCTCTTTGTCCTCTGAGAACTTGATCAAAAAGAAAAAGAGTAGTGGAAGGATTGCTCCATTGAGATAATCAACATACAATGTAAGGGCGAAAAGGGAAACGCTTGGGAAAAGGGCGATAACCATGGCAATCAAAATCTGCATGCTGAAAAAGACATAGAACAACTTTCCTTTTTTAAAATTCGTGTCCAAACTTCCTTCGTAACCAAATAGTTCAGAAAAGACATATGCAGTAGCCAAAGGCACAATCGTTAATCCCAAAAGTGAAGCGCCAAATAAACCACTCGCAAAAAGGGCTGATGCCAGATTGCCCGCAAGAGGTCTCAAGGCTTCCGCTGCCTGTTGACCACTGATAACCACAACGCCGCTTTTGAACAATGTGTTGGATACCGCAACTGCAATCATAAGCGAGAAAAAGTTTGTGACTAGGGCGCCAAGATAGATTTCGGCTCTCTCATATTTAAGCTGATCTATGGAAAGCTTCTTGTCATTTACATAACTATTTACAAAAAACTGTCCCCATGCAGTAATAGTGGTTCCCAATACCGCAATTAAAGTAAACCAGTAGTTAAATCCCAGATTGGTTTGCGGAATCAAGGTTTCTCTTGCCAACTCTGCCCAATTGGGATTAGTTAATTTGGCCGCAAGAACATAAGAAAAATAAAAGAAGATGAGGATCAAAAAAACGCGCTGTATGCGCGCGTAGCTAAAGTTAATCACCAAAAGAATAAGAAGGAAACATGTGACGACCAACATAATAGGCCAAGGAAGCTCAAAAAGTTGAAAAGAAGCTTTCAAACCACTTATGTTTTGCAGTACTACTCCTTGATTAACAATAAAATATAAGAGAAAGATGAAGAGAGATACTCTTATACCAAACTGCTCGCGGATAAGATCTCCCAGTCCCTTCCTTGTCACCACCGCAATTCTCGCGCCTACATCCTGTGTTATCGCGAGCAAAATAGTCGTCGGTATGATAAGAAGCTGTGACGCCATTCCAAAAGTAGCAGCTGCCACGGTATAAGTAGCGACTCCTCCAGCATCATTATCTGCAACGGCGGTAATGAGTCCCGGTCCAAGCACGACAAAAAAAACAAAAAGTCTATGCTTCCATTTGCGTAAGAAAGCTTGTAGTTTATTCATCTCCTCTTAAATGCAAATCAACAATATCATCGTAGATCACCAGACCAAGGATGTGCTTGTCCTTATCTACCACCGGTAAAGCATAAAGCTTATATTTAACGATTTTTCTAAAGGCTACGGTCATCGGAGTATGCAGATGGATTATTACCAGTCTCTGGGTCATGAATTTATAGACTTGGGTGTCCTGGTGCTGTAAAAGAAACTCATGAAGGTCAAAGGCCCCGACAAGTTGTTGATCTTTATTCACTACGTAAACGTAAGATAGATTATAGAAATCACTGGTTTGCTCTCTGATCTTCGCCTTCACCTCTTTAACCGTCTGGTCCGGCTGAACAGAGAGAAATTCTGTGGTTAAGATTTTTCCGATGGGGGTATCCGGCTGATGAAGCAGATACATTATTTTTTTATAAGTAGCATCGTTTAACTGATCGAGAATCTTCTCTCTTTTCTTTTTTGAAAGCGCTAGTAGTACGTCCACGGCTTCCTCGGGATCCATCAGGGACACTATTTTTGCAGCCTGGTCTGACTCAAACTGTTTAAAAAGAGCGGTCTGATAATTGAGATTTAGATTGTTGATAACCTCAGCAGCGTTTTTGTCCTCCAGAATCTTAAGAACTCCTTTGACGTTTGCCACGTTGGTCTCTTCAAGATAATCCGCCAGATCCTCCGGTCTAATTTTCTCGAGCTTAGTCTGCTCCTTTTTAATCTTTACATGACCACGACTCAACTCAAGTGTTTGAATATCTGCCCATGATAAAAAACGGGATCTTAAATTGATCCCGATTTTTTTAAAAAGCTTGTTTATCGTATCCTCAAGTCCGAGCCATCGAAGAATTCCGATTAATCCGATATCGACTCCTGCGATACTATAGCCGGGTTTATCCTGGATGGCAACGTCATTAACTCTGACGATTTTGTCTCCTGAAATGTCGATAATCTGATTGTCGAGTAAATTTTTGGTAAGAAATAATTCATTTTCTATCAATTTGGAAAGTACATAGCTTTTCTCAAGCACAACGCCACCATTTATTTTTGAAACGTCTTCTATGGGCACAATTGTTTCGGGGTTAGACTCTGTCTTTATGACAACTTTCGTAACGACAGGATTATCCGACGCTCTAAAGATTACATCCTTCAATTTCCCCACATAAATCCCGTCCTTGGTACGTACTTTGCCATTGTGAAGTTCGGAAAAATAAAGCATGGATCTATTATAAACCCAAAATGAGAAAAGCAAAACTCAAAATTTGATATAATTTAGCTCAGTAGGGCGCGTAGTTTAATGGTAAAACACATCTCTGATAAAGATGAGAGCGATAGTT
>CAYGGJ010000062.1:0-3059 GCA_964349415.1 uncultured Gammaproteobacteria bacterium
TATTCGATAAGCTCATGTTCTTTTACCTCTGTGTAAGTCCCTGCAAAATCAAAGCGTGCGCTTTTATCCTTGGCTGACATAACTGTTTTAAACTTTCCTCCAACACGTACATCATTTTCTGCAGAAGGCGCTTCCCAATCGTCTGAGGCAAAAGCCCACCTTACAATATGTTCTGGCTTCGTCCATCCTTCCCACACTTTTTCGATGGGAGCGTTGATCGTGCTTTCTATAGTTATTGGAGCTTTTTTGTCCATAGGAAATTCATTGTATCAGACGTTTTTCTTTCTTTTCAAGTTTTCTTTTACACGAAACTTAACTATTTTTTGTATAAGAGCCTTTGGAAGGGCTTTGTCCAAGGGAAACTGAATCGTCCCCTTTCCGGATGTTTTATATTTTGATGATTCTTTCATAATCTTTTCCATTTCACTCGTGAAGGGATAAAGCGATACATGTTTTTTATATCCTGCAAAATAAAGAAAAAACCTATTGTTGAGATTTAATCCGGCTATTCCGTAACTAATCCTTTCTTCAACCTTTGGCACAACTTTTTTAATAATAGCCCGGATCTCTTTTAATTTACTTTGTGCCTCCTTAGGAACACTTGCGATGTATTCGTCTACATTCTTTGGCTTCATGTTTTAACTCCAACTAATCCGGGACTTTTTGCAGCCAACTTTATAACTTTTTCTAACGTTTTGAGGTTTAGATCTTCTATTTTTTTGAAACGGATACAGCTTCTTCCAACATTTACCTTTCCCAAATCTTTCTCGTATTTCTCAGCGATATATTTATTTCCCTCAACAGCACATATATAGAGACTTATATAATTTTTTTGACTTGCCAAAGCAATGACGGGCCAATTAAGTATTTCTTTTTTGTAGTTTTTATATTTAAAACTTCCGTAGCCCGGCATGTTGTATATGAAATTAGTTTTTAATGAAGGAGCGACTTTTTTTATGAATTTATCTAAAAACTCGATGGGCTGGCGTCTTTCTAAAGGAAGCGCTTCAAAATATTCTTTGACTGACTTTGCCTTAACCGGCTTAAACATGTTCATGGTGAAATTATATCAAGAAGCATTTATGGTTTAAAAAACATTTTTAAACCTATTAAGATGAGTGTTACCGCAAATATTTTTCGTAAAATATCGTTATTTAATCCAACGGCAAACTTTGCACCAATTAGTCCACCTATAAAAAATCCTAAGGCGATCAATCCGGCCACTCTTAAATCAACCAGTCCGTGTTTATGATATGTCCATGCTGCTAGCACGCCGACCGGGAGAACTAGCAATCCTAACGTCGTACCCTGCGCCTGCTGTTGAGTAAATTTAAAAAAGTAAAGTAGGGCCGGGACTATTACCACACCTCCGCCGATTCCGATAACTCCGCTTAAAACTCCTGCTACTAATCCCAAGAAGATAAAAGAGATCATCATTTTAGGGTAATCTTTTTATTCTCAATTTGTTTGAGAATCCGCTCTGCTCTTGAAAATCCTATTTTGAATTTTCTTTGTATTATTTGAGCAAGGGGAAAGTCAAACTTGTTCAGATAGTCAAAAACCTCAGACAAAAGCGGATCTTCTGCGTTATCGTTTTTATTCATGCAAAAATTATATCAAGACACAAAAATTTGCTCTACGGGCTAGACGCCGTTTGGATCTATTGTACTGCTACAACTCCATCTAGTTGGTTTTTTATTTGAGATTCCTTTTCGTTGCCAAATGAGACAAGAACACGATCATTGGGTCTTACTACCTCTTTAAGAAGATCGTCGTTTCTTTTTCCGTTGAGGTAAAACTTTAAAATTCCTCCTTGACCTGAACAAAAAGTTTCGCCCCCTCCTGTGATAAGACACTCCTTAGTTAATTTAAAAGGAAGTGTTCTAAAGAAATCGTCCCATGTTACGTTGCTTTTTTTCACATGAACAATATTGGGATTATCCGCTTGAATAAAAACATCGGGAGACCGATCGTGATACATTGATGCTGTAAAGACTCGGAATGTGCCATGCGTAAAAATCGCAAAACTAGCTTTATGATCAACTTTGTCCTCCCTCTTCATGAAAGCAGTGGGAATTCCTGGTCTCGGCTCTTCTTTGTTGCTGTGGGCGTACACAAACACTGCTGCCAGTAAGGCAATTAGAATGAGAAAGGCTATTCGTTTCATGCAAAAATTATATCAAGAAGAAGAAATGGGATTTGTTATACTTCAAGAGTGATTTTCAAAATGTTTTTGGCTGGGTGGATCCTCCTTTTAGTTGCCATTTTATTAAATGGCCTCGCAAACAAACTTGGGATTGATACTTGGTATCCTTTTCTTAATGAAGTCTCAAAATCAGGTTTTGTAAAATCACTATCTAAGACTTCTTATTTATCCAAGCTATTTCTCTTCATCATCTATCCCGGATTACTTGGAGTAACGGCGTTATTAGTGGCGAAAATCTTAAAATTGGGGGTGACTAAATGAAAACAATGACATGTAGACAACTTGCTGGTGCTTGTGATAAAGAATTTCATGCTGAGACTTTTGATGAAATAGGTGAAATGAGTAAGAGACATGCGATGGAAATGGCTTCAAAGGGAGATCAGGCGCATATCGATAAAATGGAGGAAATGAAAAATAATTTCATGACTAAACCTGAAGAAGTAAAAGAGTGGTTTGAGAAAAAACAAAAGGAATTTGAAGCGCTCCCCGAAGATACGACTTCAGAATGATCCTGTTTTGACTTTACCCGCGCGCTTGTAGTTTACGAAAATTACTCCACTTGGTGAAATTTTAGAGTTTGTTAATTTAAACGCTGCAGGAATTGCTCCATCTTCAAACAATCGTTTTCCCTTTCCAAGAGTTACTGGAAAGATTTTTAACCAAAGCTCATCAACTAAGTCGTTTTTAAGGAGTGTTTGGACAAGATTACCGCTGCCGTACACTTGCAAGTCCGGACCGTTTGAATTTCTTAGCTTTTTTAATTCCGCGGTATCTTTTACCACTACGGTATTTTCCCATGTTGGTTTTTTTAAGGTTTTTGAGACAACATATTTTGTAATTTTGTTTACTTGAG
>CAYGGJ010000063.1:0-2860 GCA_964349415.1 uncultured Gammaproteobacteria bacterium
AATCGTATTGCGGTCATAAAAGGTGGTGGAGTCAACAGGTTTAGCGCGTAGATATAAGATGGTATTTACAGTTGCTGCAAACGTAAAGGGCGTGGTAATTACCTCATCTCCTTCACGTATTCCTGCCGTAAGAAGTGCCAGATGTAGAGCAGCGGTGCAGGAATTTACCGGAAGACAGTATTTAGCTCCCGTATATTTTTTAATTAAGTCTGCAAAATATCGGGTTCTATCCCCCGTTGTAATCCACCCGGATTTAAGTACTTTTTTAATTTCCTTGAGTTCACTTGCAGATAGAGACGGTTTAGAAAAATCTACCATAGAAATCAAATAATATAGTTTCTTAGTTTGTGCTCTAAGAGATACTCTTTAATGTAGTCTCTTAGTTCCCGATCGCCTAGAAAGTTCTTTGGATTTTGTGACAAAAATTGTTCCCGCACAAATTTAGGTTTTCTTGAAGAAAGGACTACGCTTTCGCCGCTTTTATAGGGAGCAATAATATAATAACCGCTTTTTTCTTTTGTTCTGAAAAGATTATCTTCGGTAATCAATGACTCATGCATTTTTTCTCCTGCTCTGATGCCGATATATTTAATCGGATTTTTTTTATCTACCTTCAGTATGGAAAGGAATTGTTGAGCTACATTTACGATTGGCGTTGATTTCATTTTTTTTATAATTATTTCACCATCATTTCCATTTATTGCACCCCAAAAAATAAGATCGATTGCCTCGGAGGAGGAAATAAAAAAACGTGTCATTTCGGGATGGGTTACCGTAATTGGCCGGCCTGTCGTTATTTGATGGTAAATGATTGGGAAAAGGCTGCCGTGGGTACCGGTAACATTACCAAAACGGACATTGACAAAAGACGTCCTTCTTCTCCCTTTTTGTAAAGCAATAGAGGAGAAAACTTTTTCTTGTATTGCTTTGGTTAGACCCATCAGATTCGCAGGATCAACTACCTTATCCGTGCTGATAGAAACGACTTTCTGAACATTATTGTTGAGAGAGGATTTCATTATGTTTATACTCCCGAGAATATTGGTTTTGACAAACTCCTCCACCATCTCCTCAGAAAATGGAACGTGTTTAAGCGCTGCACAGTGAAAGACGATATCTACATTCTTCATGACGTCTTCGACGGAGGAGCGATCTCTTACGTCTCCCAAAACGTATCTAATATTTTTAGATTTTGAATAGTGGTATCTGAGTTGATACTGTTTATATTCATTTCTACTGAAGACTTTTATTTCTTTTGGAGAAAACTTTGTTAAAGTATCAAGAACCTTTACGCCGATACTTCCAGTTCCCCCCGTTATGAGAATCCTTTTATTTCTAAAGAAGCCTTTTCGCATAGCGCTATATTATATCAGCACATCTTGGATTAAGACAATCATTTGGCTTCAGGGAAGCCCAGCTTAACAAAAGCATACAACTTTGAATAAAGTGGATAAAGTCTGCTTATGATCACAAAATCTGAAACCGTTCGTTTTTTTTGAATCGTTTTTCTTAATTTTAAAGTGCTTTCCAAATGTGAGTAGTTCCATTTGTACGAATCGAAATACCATTTTGCCAGATTAAATCTGCCGGTAAGAACTAAGACTAGAATTTCAAGAGCGTGCAGCATTAGAAGAAGAGGAAATAAGATGATTAAAAATAAAAAACTATAGTTTTTAAGTATATTTCTTATTACATTTTTTTCATTTAAAAACCTTCTAATCCTGCTTGTTCCATATTTGAGTTGTCCTCCTTTATTACCCTCTACTGTTGCGCCACCATAATGAAAATACTTTGCGTCGTAGTTTGTTGCCACTCTATATCCCATGATCTGAGCTCTCCAAGAAAGGTCAATATCCTCTTGGAAAATAAACAGCTCGTCATCAAACATTCCGATTTTTATAAAATCCTTTTTCTTAATGAAAATGCCGGATCCATCGGCAAAGAAAACTCTAGCCTTTTTTTGATTTTCGATTCCGAACGGATAGCCGAATATATCCATTCCCCAACCAGCGTGGCCGTAGTCATTCTTATCCCAGGGTCGAATCTGTGCAGGAGCAACAATGGTCTTGTCCTGGAAATTTTTCACGAGTATTTTTATACAGTCCTTATAGAGTCTCGTGTCATTATTCAGAAAGAATAAAAATTCACCCCCTGCAACAAGCGCTCCTAGATTATTAGCTTTGGCGTACCCGTAATTTTTCTTGTGTTTTAATACACGAATGGAAGGAAATTTTTTAAGATACTCCAAACTTCCGTCAGTGGAGTTGTTATCGGTGACAAGTACCTCTACTTTTTTATAAGTCTGCTCTTTAATTGAAGCGATGCATTCTTTGAGATATTCCTTCCCGTTGTAATTAAGGATGACGATAGTAACGAGTCCTTTCATTTTGTCCTCCTCGCAATAACCGTTAATGTTTCAGGATTAAATGGCTTTACAAATGGATACAAAGGATACAAGATGAATCTCATCGGAGAATTCCTTAGAGAATAAAAAAGATCTAGCGGGTAATCATAAAATTCATATAAAAACTTTTCTATCTGAAGATTATTTTTCTTAAAAAGAAACTTCAAGTTTTTTTGGTTTGGAATGAATACGTGTCTTGGTGAATCCAGATGGTACCAGTATTTTTTTCCAAAGCGAAAGCCAAGAGAATCAGAATTGGGAACAGCACAAATAAATACCCCCCCTTTATTGAGCATTTTGTAGACTTTCTCAATCACTTGCTTTGGATTGTTGATATGCTCCAGTACGTGCCACATAGTAACGATATCAAATTTTTTTTTAAAGCTGGTTTTAAGAATATCCTCGCTGATGACAGTAATGCCTTTTTTCCGCGCCTCTCGTGCTCCTTTTTTATTA
>CAYGGJ010000064.1:0-2707 GCA_964349415.1 uncultured Gammaproteobacteria bacterium
ACTCGTTACGCCAATCGTTGCACTTACCATGGTCCCCAAGGCACCGGCGAGAACCGCAAATTTAAAAATATTTGTCGGGCTCTCAAATGCATTTCTTCCATTTGCAAATCTGTTTACTAGATACGCAGCCACAAAACCTTCCAAAGTATTTCCTATTGCAATGCCGAGCGTTGAAGGAAGTGAACCGGCGGTCGTAATATTAACCAAAAAAGCTCCTAAAAAAATAGCCGGCCATATTCGATATCCAAGTATGAGAAATGCGGCTATAGCGATTCCCGTAGGGGGCCAGACCGCCGTCGCACTTGCGTTTACAAAAGCAAGCTTTAGTCCGAATTTTCCGGCAATAAAATATGCGGCCGCTAGAGCAACCATCACTAAAATGTTCTTTAGGGTATGTTTTTTAAAAAGACTTCTAAACATATAACTAATTAACTTTAGTTGGCTCCTATTTTTGAGATTATAGTCGAGGCGTGCAGAGCTCCCTTTTCCATAGCTTTTCTCAAATCTTTTGATTTCAAATATTCTGCTATAAGGGCGCCTGTATATGCATCACCCGCACCCGTAGTATCCAAGACGCGGTCGACCGGAACCGGCGCTTGGAATAAAACTTTGTCTTGAAGATAACCGTAGCTGCCACGCCCTCCGTCGGTTATCACAATCGTTGGGGAGGAGGAAAGCGCGGGAATAAGCGGACTAATTGGCTTTTCAAGATCAAGCTCCTGCTCTGATTTGCCAGATAGTTTCGCAAACTCTATTTTGTTCATAATAAGAATATCTGCATTTTCAAGCAAAGTAAGGTATTCGTCGGAATGCTTCTCGTGATCCCGAACTCCCAGATTTACCACAATAAGTTTATTTTTACTCTTGGCGTATTTTAAAAGATTGACGCGCTCCTGTAGAGAAATGTCGGGTAGACTGGCAAGATATATCGCCCGCGCCTGATCTAATAGAGGATAACTAGCTTCCCCGATAAAATTGCCCGTGTGGGGCGTTTCATAATCCACGATGGTTCTTTCTCCGGTACTCATTACAAAAATTGATGAGATGTTGAGATAATTCTCTTTAATCTGACAATATTCATTACTTACGCCCAGTTCTGTCATCTTGTCCATAATTATTGACTTAAAAGGATTGTTCCCGACCAAACCGAGGACCCCTGCTGAAATCCCGTTTTTTACAGCGGAGGCTGCTACGTTTACCCCGCCTCCTCCTATTCCTTCGTGAAGTTCGTCAACAAAGTACTTCTCGCCAAGCTTTAAATGCAATTCTTTGTCCCGGCTTTCAATAGCATCTCCTTTGTAAAATAAGTCAATTCCAATTCTGCCAATCGTAAGAAGATCAACCATAGTAATAGTATTTAGAATTTAACATACAGCATTCAAAATAAGTATATAGAATAATCCCTAAATACTAAATACTAAATGCTCTATACTATATGTCATGTTGACTATTATCTGCGGGGAAGATACAGTAGCTTCCAGAGCGCATCTGCAAGAAGAAATAGAGACCTATAGGAAAAATAACTATGAGATTCTCCCTATTTCTCCGGAACAGCTCTCGGAGATCCCCCAAGAACACTCCGAATCGCTCTCCCTCTTCGGACTTAAAAAGGCTTACATTGTCGAGAATCTGAACAAAACTCTTAAAAGAGGCAGCTCTGACAGACTACTTGCTACCTTAAACGCCTTGAAAGACACCCACCTCTTGATCTGGGAGGATGGGGTCTCTAAAAGAGAGCTAAAGCTCCAGAAGGTCGGCTCGATAAAAGAGTTCAAAGCAGGGGAGAATATCTTCAAGCTTTTAGACTCTTGCTACCCTGAAAACCTGAGCGCCTTTGTTAAGATGCTGGACACCCTGGCTACACCTCAAAACGAGATGTTTCTTTTCATAATGCTCCAAAGACACATGAGGAATTTAGTGTTGGTTGCGATGGATAAACCGCCTGGATCGCTTCAAGCTTGGCAGGTGGGGAAACTGCGTGGGCAAAGCTCCCGGTGGAACACTAATTCGCTGGTAGATTTCTATGACAAGCTTATAAAGTTGGAGATTGGACTGAAGACAGGAAGTAGTTCTTATTCTCTAAAGAGGAGCATGGAGATGCTATCCTGTTACTATTTGGTGTAAGACCGTCCTAGTAGTCTAAAGCCGATTTAGACGGTCTGTTTAGCTTGCTAGGACAGCCTAAACGATATTACGGGTACTGTTAGCAGACAGAGCTACTGATTGCCAATCTTGGTTTATTGCACGGCCCTTTGCAACAACCTAAACCAATAAGCCGTTTCGGTTTTCTTTTTCATAAGACTTTTATACAATAATCCTATGCAGATAGATAGTAAAATTTTTAAGGCGTACGACATACGGGGAATCTATCCCGACCAAATCAACGAAAAAAACTTCGAATCTGTCATTAGAGCCATCTACACTTTCTTCACCAACGACCTTAAAAAGAGTAGCTTAACTGTAGTCTTGGGAAGAGACATGAGAGTGTCCTCTCCGGCGCTGTTTGAGGTTGCCAAAAGAGTACTTGTCGCATCGGGCGCTACCGTGATCGACATCGGCCTTTCACCGACTCCAACCTTCTATTATGCAGTGCTAAAATACGGCTATGATGTAGGCATAGACATAACCGCGTCTCACAACCCAAAAGAGTATGCCGGCGTTAAATTCGTCAGACGTGAAGGTGATAAAATCATAAAAATCGGGAAAT
>CAYGGJ010000065.1:0-2699 GCA_964349415.1 uncultured Gammaproteobacteria bacterium
GTTCAAACAAATTGATCAAATATATCGTAAAAGGTCCGTTTCAGTAAACAAATATAAAATGTACTTTTATAAGAAACCACCTCATACTGGAGAACTCCCACTTATACGATTTCCTTTGTTTTTCACCAACCCTGAAACAGTGGTTGCGGCAGCAAAAAAGAAAAATATATATCTGGGCAGATGGTATGACCAGGTGATAGCTCCCAAAGAATTGCCTCTAAACAAGCTTCACTATATCCCGGGATCATGTCCTATTGCAGAATCAATCTGCAAGGGAATCGTCAATCTTCCAACTACAATTACCGAAGAAGAGGCCGAGAAGATTCTGGATATTGTAGCGGTTGAAGTTAATTGAGTCTTCGAGAGTATTTTCTGGCGGTCTCAAGCAGATAACTTGGAACATATGCAAACGGCTGAACGATAAGATCCTGGGCATGCAGATACTGCACGTCCTGGCCACCGAATCCACGCTTAAATACAGAAACTCCATAGAATCTGTGCTTGGGATTATCAAGCTTCTCAACGCCCCAGAAGTTATAACGAAGCATGCCCCGTCTTTTAGCCTCTTTGATGGCTTCCCACTGAATCAAATATGCGCCGGGGAAATTGCGTCCTTCATCAGTACTTGCTCCATAATGATAGGTTGCTTCGTGGCCATAGAAGATCACAAAGGCCTCGGCAAGAAGTTTGTCCTGATGATATGCCTTATATAAAACTGCGCGATCATTTTCCGTAAAGATTTTAAATTGGTTCACTAAAAACGGTTTTGAAAACGGTACGAATTTATGTCTCTTGGCTGTCTCCACTTGGTGGTTGTAAAATTCCTCGAAATCCTTGGGTTCTTTTGAGACCTCAATCCGGATACCGTGTTTTTCAGCCTGCCGTATCTCATATCTCGTGTTTTTCCGCATATTTGCCATGATGACATCTTCTGTTTGGGTAAGATCAATCTGAGAGGTCATATCTGCTGTAAGATGCATCGGAGCCTGTATGAATCCGTATCGGTGAAATATGGCCTTTGAGATCTCATTTTCAACTAGCTGCGGACGCACTCTGGCAAACACACTCTTTGTGTCCCGGGCGATCTTTTTAAGCTCAACTGCGAACAACCCTACGACTTCTTTATCATTCCAGTCGATAACCGGTCCACCGGCTACCGTAAGATGCCTTGCTCTTCTTGCAGATTCAATAACCACCTGCATTACTCCTATTAGCTCTTTATCGTTTTTGTAAAAACCTAGGCGGACCACGCTCTTACCGAGACTCTGATGAAATTCTCCCCAGTACCAGGATTGCAGAAAGTTTGCCTCAAAACGCTTTACCAGAAATCCTTCCCATTCATTTTTAGATGTAACCGGTCTGGCTGTTGTCATAGTTTTGTTACGAATTAGCCTCATTATACCACTTCCTTTATGGCTGGAAACCAGAGAATAGGGGAGAATAGCTTGTTGCAACAGGCTAAATTAGCCTTAAAAATAGGGTAGAAGCCTCAAAAAAGGGGCAGAAACCCAAATAGGGAAAATAGGCATATATTTGCAATAGGTAGGGTTTTATAAAAGAGAATTAATGACAAAAATAAAAAAACTAAATCATACAAAAAAACATTATCTCCTCCGCCTCTGAGCCTATACACGTCGTAAAAGATACAATTTACGACGTTATATCAGTTTCATTCTCCACCGGTATGTACCTCTAAAATCGCTCTATGGCATTTGTAGAAATATCGGGATATCTTTCTCAAAGAAGAGCGCTCTCTCTTTCGCAGGATGCATCTATCTTTTATTTACTCCACCTCTTATCTATGTTATCCGCCTTATTTCTACATACCGAGACGTTCGCAGACTCTTCTCTTCTGCATTAAGAACGTCGTATAATTTAGAGCATATTATCAGTCTAAACTGTAATTTTTGAGGCTAAATGTAACGATTTAGCTCGTAGTGTCAACTCCGGAATAGAACCCCATTTAGACTGTTACAATAGTCCAAATTTAAATTATTGAGGCTAAATTATGAAGCTTTAAAATGTATGATTTCATACATAAACAGCTCTCTTTTCCACGATGCGTGTCTATCAAAATATATCAGATTAGACTTTTACAATAGGCTAAATTATAACTTCTGAGGCTAGATTTGTATGGAGATGTCATGCGCCGCTTGAGTCTGCTAGTGTTTGATATAGAGGTCTATTTAGAGCGTAGTAATAGTCCAAGTGCTTATTTTTAGCTTCGATTTCTTGCGAAAATTTAGTTACTATGTTTCTCTATTTTTTCCCGAAATTAGGTATTAATTAAACTATCCTATAGTTTTGATATACAGACTATAGGATAATTAATGCACGTCCGTAAAAAGTCCTCTCCTCTCTTCCCCGCCTTCCCTACCTATTTTCTACCAGTTCAAGGTTAAACCGGCTATGGCTAAAACGAAGCTGAGTACAAACAGATATTCACGAATAGTATTCTTAAAAAGCCTGTTGTCCAAATATGCTGTAGTGAGGCCGGTGAAGCTGTAATAGCCTGCCGCCAGTAGTAATGCAGCTATGCTTGCGCGGAACGGTATAAATGATACGATTATCCCCAGCTGAAACATCAGTAACGTTACTAAACCGGCATGTAAAAGGACTTGACGTTCCAAAGAAAGGTCAAGTTTGATCGTCCATAAAAATTGAAGTACTAATGGAAAAATCATTAGCCCTACTCCCAA
>CAYGGJ010000066.1:0-697 GCA_964349415.1 uncultured Gammaproteobacteria bacterium
GGAAATTAATAAGGCATATGAGGTCTTGTCAGATGTTAAAAAGCGGGAGACCTATGATCAGTTTGGTGCGCAAGCTTTTGAAAGAGGAGGAGCAGGAAACCCAGGGCAAAATTATTCATATCAGCAAGGGCCTTTTTCGTATACATATACAACGTCAGGTTCCGAAGGAGGTAATCCTTTTGAAGGAGTGGATTTTGGTGGTTTTTCAGATCCCTTTGAAATTTTTGAGCAGTTTTTCGGCGTTCAATCTCCTTTCGGAAGAAGGCAACAGAATCCGGTTTACAGAGCAAATCTTAGTTTTGAGGAAGCAGTTAAAGGCGTAGAGAAGGAAGTGAAGATAGACGGCAAGAACAAGAAAGTAAAAATTCCCGCAGGTGTTGATGACGGTACCCGTATAAGATTTGACGATTTTGATGTAGTAGTTTCAGTGCAGGGACACCAACATTTTAAAAGAGAAGGACAGGATCTATATTTGGAAAAAATGATTCCATTTAGTGTGGCGGTTTTAGGCGGCGTTGTAGAGATTCCCACATTAAAGGGGAATCTAAAATTAAAAGTAAGAAAAGGTACGCAATCCGGCACTGCGGTTCGCCTGCAAGGCGAGGGGATTCCTTATCCAAATTCAGGCAGAAAAGGCGATTTATATGTTGTTTTCCGAATTCATATTCCCGAAAAAATTTCACAAAAGACTAAAAAG
>CAYGGJ010000066.1:707-2655 GCA_964349415.1 uncultured Gammaproteobacteria bacterium
ATTTTAACTATTATATGCGTACCAATGCGGGAAATTTAAAAAAGGGAGATTTTATTATTCATGAGGATAAAATTTGGCAGGTGGTTAAAACCGAATTTTCTTTTCACGGTAGAGGAATGGCTGTCATGAGGGCAAAAATTAAAAGTATAGAATCGGGAAAAAACGTTGACGTTACATATAAGACCGTAGAAAACATAGAGACCGCAGACGTGGAGGCAAGACAGATGCAGTTTTTATATGGAGACGGTAAAGAGCTGCATTTTATGGACGAAACTTTTAACCAAATCTCGGTCAACGGTAATGTAGTAGGTGCAGTTGCAAGATTTTTCAAAGAGGGAGAAAAGTACTATGTTTTTATGCATGAGGAGAAAGCTTTGAATGTCCGTCCACCCGCAAGCATCAAGCTCAAGATTACCGAAGCCGATCAGGGTACAAAGGGCGATACGGTATCGGCTCCTAAAAAACAGGCTACGGTTGAAACCGGCGTAACCGTCATGGTGCCCATGTTTATTAAAGCAGGAGATACAATAGTCATCAACCCGGAAACCGGAGAATACGTAGAGCGTGTAAAAGTTTAAGTAGGAAATGCTTACAGTCGGCGAAATTTTAAAGAGCGAGAGAGAAAAAAAAGGCTACAGTCTGCCACACATTGGAAAAAAGATGCGGATAAGAGAGTCCTTTCTCCAGGCAGTGGAGGAAAATAATTGGAGTAAATTTTCTTCAAGAATCTACATACAGGGGATTATCAAAAATTACGCTCTTTTTCTGGGACTAGAACCGAAAAGGGCATTGGCGTTTTTTCGGAGAGACTATGAAAAAAAAGATGACGTTACTTTTCGAAAAGCTGTAACGAGCAGACATCTTATACCTGAAAGCAAAAAATATGCAACGATAGGACTCATTTTTTTAATTACGATTTTTTTTGCTTACTTTTCCTATCAACTAAAACTTTATCTTTCACCACCAAAAGTACAGTTGCTGGCACCCAAAGAAGGAGTTTTTAAGAAGACCGACAGAATTCAAATTGTCGGAAAAACAGAAAGCGAGGCGGTCGTTACAATATTTAAAGACAGAGTATTTCAAAACAAAGACGGAGTTTTCACATACGATTACGCACTCAATATGGGAAAGAATACTCTTCTTATAGAAGTAACAGGAGCTAATGGAAAAAAAACTACTTTGCTGAAAGAATTCTACTTAAATCCTTGATAGTTTTGACATTCAAGGAAGAAAATATTTTTTGAAACTTCAATCTTTTTGCTTCCTGGACAATTCGATTTTCTAAGGGGATCTTTCTTATTTCTCCCAGAAGACCTACCTCGCCTATGAAAACAGATTTATTGGGAGCAGGAACGTTTCTTACTGATGTGACAACCGAAGCAATGATTCCGAGATCTGCTGCAGTTGATCTAATCTGTACTCCTCCGACTACATTTACATAAATATCAAAATTGTCCAAAGGTAGAGACATGTGTTTTCGGATAACCGCAAGAAGAAGTAGTACTTTATTATAATCTACACCCTTAACAACCCTTCGGGGTACGGGGAGATTTGATGGAGAGACCAAGGTCTGGATTTCATAAAAGAGAGGTCGTTTTCCTTCGGCTACGCCTACTATAGTTTTCCCGGGAATATTATCCTGACCTGTTTCCAAGAAAGCCAAGGGATTGTCTACTTGAGTAAGTCCTTTTTCGCCCATTTCAAAGATTCCTATTTCGTCCGAGGATCCATATCTGTTTTTTGAGGTTCGTATAATGCGATAGTGTGAAAGCTTATCTCCTTCAAATGATATGACGCAGTCTACAAGATGTTCGAGGGTTTTGGGACCGGCGATATCTCCGTCTTTCGTAACATGGCCGATAAAAATGAGAACAAGTCTTTGTTTTTTTGCATAGGGAATTAATTTATTCGCTACTTCTTTGAGTTGGTTAATACTTCCGGCAGGGCT
>CAYGGJ010000067.1:0-2619 GCA_964349415.1 uncultured Gammaproteobacteria bacterium
GTTTTATTTCTTAACACCCATAGCAATAGTTTTGTTTATCATAATAAATGGTGATAAGTTTGTCCGAAAACCGCTAAGATTCTACTCAGTCAATCAAGACTTTAGAGAAATTGCACTGGTGGACTATAATCAATTTTATTCGTTGATAAAAGAAAAGGGGAGGCTTGATGAGGGAAAGACTGCTGTAATCGATACATGGCACGATCGTCTATATTGGTATCTTGGAATAGATTACCCAGCCGCATATATATATAGGTGGATAGATGAACCTGGATTAGTGAATGGCTTATCAAAAACAACGACATATGAAACAAATAAAAATAGAGAGAAATTTATTCCGAAGCAAGGCAATCTTAGGCTCGTAGGAGAATTGGAGGATCTACAACTTGCTATGAAGGCGTATTCGCGAGGTTTCATATTCATAGACGACGCTTCACTTCCTAAGGACGTAATAGATTATGTCGAAAAGAATCTAAAAAAAGAGCTTTATCTGGATCATTATCCTTTAGACGACAATCCTTACTCGATCTGGCCTGCGACATTATATAGTTGGGGAATAGACTAAAAAAATGCTAAGAGATTTATTCAAGCGCTCGAGTATTTATTTCGGATTCTTAATGGTAAGCAGATTTGTCAGTATCGCCTCGTTTGTAATATTTGCAAGAGCCCTCCTTCCGGAACAGTTTGGCACTCTCGTCTTATATTCAACTCTTGGACATATAGCTGTATTTTTGGGTGATTTTGGCCTCATTCAGTGGTATCAAAAAAAGGCGCATAAAGAAAATGCAGACATTTTATTTTCTAAACTGATCAATACCAGGCTACTTACTCTTATCCTATCTATAATCTTGACTTACGCTCTTCTTTCCAGCGTTCGGACATTTCCGCCACATATAGTTCTTGTGTTTTTATTAACAATGATTCCTGATTCTTTTTTTTCAATAGTAGACGGAGTTTATTTCCATAGTAAAAAATCTTTTAAGGTCGGCTTAAAGATAGGAGTAAGAATGACACTTTTACTTTTAGGTTTCTTCATTTTCAACCCGGGCGCCACTTACGAAACGTACACTTACCTATACTTTATCGCAACTTTACTTGCTCTAATCTGGTATTTTCCATGGAAACTCCTAAAATACTTCAAACTACAACCTCTCTCTGAATCCATAGACATCTTAAAGTCCTCATCTGCTTATGCCTTTTTGATCTTTACTTCATACGCATATGCACGTGGAGATTCTGTGATTATAGGATACAGCCTGGGGAACGCTGCATTGGGTATATACGGCGCTGCTTATAGATTTCTGGAGAGCCTAAGCCTGATTCCCACAGCTCTTGCGCACAATTTATTCCCTGAGTCGACTAAAGAGGGGAATGTGAGCTTGAAGCAAGTAAAAAAAATGACGTTGGCTATGTTTCTGGTGGGGGTTATTATTTCGATGATCTTATACTTTTATTCTGATTTCTTTGTCTTAACCGTACTTGGAACCGCTTATTTATCAGCCGTCCCACTTCTTCAGATATTTTCATTAGTAACATTGTTATTTTTTATCAGCTCTCCACTTAATACTGTCATACTCAGTTCCAAGCTAGTTTCAAAATTTCTTCCCTACGGTATGGTCAATACGCTCTTAAATATCGTATTGAACATAATTTTTGTCCCGATGTTCGGAATCCTTGCTGCCGCATGGGTCATGCTTACCACCGAAGTTATCGGACTTCTTATAAATCTTTACTTTGTTAGGAAAGTGTATTCATGAAGTCTCTAATATCTGTGGTGATCGTCCACTGGAATACTCCCGACTCTCTAAAAAAATTACTTACGTTGTTAAAACCTGATGAAAAATTACAAGTAACCGTAATAGATAATAATTCAGATAAGTCAGTTTCCGGAATTTTAAAAGCGTTTCCACGGGTAAGTCTAATTCAAAATAAAAAAAACCTCGGATTTGCAAAGGCCTGCAATCAGGGCGCATCCGTTTCAAAAGAGGAATGGTTAGTCTTTTTAAATCCGGACGTCTTGGTGGGAGCTGAAAAGCTTTTTAATTTAATAGACAATGCGAAAGAAAAAGGACTGGATGCATTTTCTCTCGTGACGAAAGATGACTATAGAAAACCTCTTCCTTCAGGACTTTCATTACTTGCCGAATTCACTCCATTAAAATATCTCGTTCCACTTTCTTTATTTCCTAAAAAAACATTGATAGGGGGACTTCTCTTTATTAAAAGAAGTGTTCTCCAAAAAATCGGCGGTTGGGATGAAAGATTTTTTCTATGGTTTGAGGATTCCGACTTAACCAAAAGGTTGTATGATGGGGGATATCGAGTTGATTGGATCAAGTCTGATATAAAGCATCTCGGAGGAGAATCGTTTCAATTGGTTGATGAAAAGAAAAGGCGGGAATTCTTTTTCTCATCTATGAATAAATACGCCGACAAACATCTGGGTATATTTGGCAAAAGTGTAGCGAGATTATTGAAAAAACGCTACGTCTCCTGAATTAACTATAAATCTTGTAAAATAAGGAAAGATATGAAAATATTGGAAGTGAAAAGATTAGTCTTTCCTGAAGTTCAGGTTGTACGATACCAACGTTTTACCGACCATAGAGGATATTTTAC
>CAYGGJ010000068.1:0-2542 GCA_964349415.1 uncultured Gammaproteobacteria bacterium
TCTTATGAGTAAACCAGATGTGTTTGAAGGCGAGACAAGTCAGTTGGTACGAGAATATAAACGGCCTTATAGGACTCATTCTCAAATAATAGATGAGTTATCGGGATTGCCAGATGGACAAAAAGTTCTTTTAGGAGCGAAAATAGCATACCGAGGAGTAAGGGATATTTTAAGAGCTCGTTTAGGAGAAGATCCAGTGGATCCTATAGAACTCCCTCCCAGCGTAAAGGTGGAGGTGGGAGCGAAGAGAGCTGTTGTAGGTGGTGTTGAGGCAGTATCTGCTTTAGGGGCAGGAGTCGCGACAAAAGTAGGATGGTTTTTTTCGGATGTGGTTGCTGAACTGCCACATGTTGGAATGGATTTGGCACTTGGGATAAATGTCCGTGAAGCTATGGCTGAAAGAAGAAAAGCCCGCAGCGAGAGAAGAAGAGTAACGCACTCAGGTTAAGAATCAAGTTATAAAAGTTATACTTTCAGAGAATATTTCCCTATTGCATTCTACTTAGCTTCGAAATATTATATTACTATATTCAGACAAAACTATGACAATTGCTGAAAGGCCCAGAAGAGCATTTGATATGATGAGTCAGAAACGGTTGGATGCTTCTGAGATTCGTCAAGGGCGTGATGGTCAAGATCAGGTCCCTGAGGCACTAGATGATACGACCCCTTTAAGAAATGGATTTTCTGCACAATACTCAGATTCACGAGGAATTCACCGCGACAAAACAGTAGAAAGGCTAATAGCTGTTGGTGTTGTTGTGGCAGCGGGGTTAGCATTGGCTGTTTTATCCTGGAGAAGACGTAGGCAGAGAAGTAGTTTATCCTATAGTTGATTTAAATAGAGATACCTGCTATAGTATAGATAGCTTGACATATTTTTAAGAATGTTGTTAGAATTATGTTAGAAAGTAGTAAAAATGAATTCAATTATTAATATTAGCTTTAACGCAACAGCGTCAAACTTGTTTACATGGCATCATAACCGCACCCTTTGTGGGGAGGCGGAGCTGATGCTTTAAGTCTTAAGCAAAAGACTTAGACAGAAAGCTTCAACCGCCAATCTAAAAAGAAAGGCGGTTTTTTAGTGGAAGAGGAGAAAATATGTTAGAACCAATGATAGATGCAAGGATAGGATACTACAGACCAGACGTAAACCCTTATGCAGTCACAAAAAGAAAGACGGTGCTGGAAGGAGTGAAACTTGGAGGAGTAGGTAATGAAGTGAGAATTGGTCAAACGATTAGAGGTTGGGTCGTTCCGAATGGCGAATATCCCGATGGTCATCCCCTTGCTCAGGATGTTTTAGGTTTTAATTTAGAAATTAGGGCTCATGTTTATGGTCATGGACAAGAACCAGAGTTAATATTGGAGGATATGGAAAAATCCCAAACTTTGGCGGTTCCTCAAAAAGCTTTTCAGAGAGGGCACTATAAGTTTTTCGAGTTTGGCACGGCTATAAAGCCTCAGGAATTAAAATTTGGTCAAGTAGTGGAGGGGTTAACCTTGGGAGGAGATAGAACAACTTTTGTAGTAAGCACGCCTGATCCAGATACAAAACTGCCCAGATTGGAAACGTTGACTGAGCCTCCACAGAGAGTTCCTATAACTACAAAAGACGATAAGAACCTTTTATTGGCGGGTCCTTATAGATTGCTGGGGGAAACATTAAGAGACTTTGCTGATATTGTAGATGGCTCACTTTCTTCGCACAGGTTAGAAACACAACCTTCTTGACCTATCCTGTAGTTTTACTATAAAATGCTCTTTCTGCATTTATGGAAAGAAATTTCAAATTAAAACAAGATGATGGAGTAGGTGTTAGAGTCTATGGTGATCCTAAATATGCTTTATTGGGAATTGGGGAGAGCATAGTATATCCAGATGGTAGTGTGGGCCTTGTGATTCAAGGAGTGGGGGCGGAACCATATGTTGTACCTCAAGAAAAAGTAGAAAAAGGGGGTTTTTATCCAGGAGCAGAAGAAGGCACAGTTTGGGAATTTCCTACACCAAGAACATATGATCAATTTACGCTTATGGCATGGAGAAGCGAAAGAGCTCGTAGCAGAGAAAGTAAAATTAAGAAGGCCTTAAGAAGATTTAACTTAAAAAGATTAGTAGCTAAAATAAGGGATATGTTATAATATCTGAGCTTTGGTTCGGAAGGTTGGAGCCGGATATTCAAACAAAGCGGGGAGACGAAACCCTTAACCACAATTACGTAAACTAATTGTGGAAAGACTGTAGCGGATGTTGGTTATCAAAGTCCGTCAAGGAGAGTATTAATATCAAGGTGGCACCGCCAGTTTGTTGGCCCTTGTTTTTTCGCTAGTCTATCGACTATCGAATGAGCAAGGGCTTTTTGTTTGGAGAAAAAGCTCAAATCAAGGTTGCGACGCATTTGCTCGCAATGACATGTTATGAAATTGCCTAAGATTAAATTAGAAAAGAAACCTACTTACCTGAAGATTGCTGAGGGGTTGGATTTGTTTGAGGTTTTTTCAAAGATTGAAGGGGAGTTTGAGAATTGTTTTATTTTGGA
>CAYGGJ010000069.1:0-2478 GCA_964349415.1 uncultured Gammaproteobacteria bacterium
ATAGATAAATACTAACGCACGCAACGAAAAAGAGGCAGGCTCTTCACTTGCAGACTTTTATTATACTCTAAACTAAAAATTTAATCAGGGACTTTTTCTGTCGTTCAGAGAGAAACTTCTCCATAATCCTCCTCCCAGTCCCCCGATGACACCTGTAATAACTACTGTCTTCATACTCAATAAAAATGCTCTAATTTATTCTATTGGGATTATTTGAATTGTTGAGTATTCCTTGTTAGAATAGGCTATATGATATTTGGAAAAGAGCACCAAAGACGCACACACGAGCCTCCTGAAGAAAGGCCTTTTGATGATTTAGTCTTCTCCATAGAGAGTAGCATTAAAGGCATGAGAGACGTTGGCAGCCGGAGAACTTTCGGACTCGAAATGGTCCTCGACAATCTGGTGGATCTGTTAAAAAGCCCGGAGACTTTTACTAGCTTAGCTGATATCCATTCACCAAAAAATAAGGGCGTAATGCGGAAACATGTCCTTGCTATAGTTGAAAATAAAAGGGCGGTTAAGTACCTAAGGCGCTTCTTGGGCCTTGCACGAAAGGACAAAATTCCGCTTCTTTCGAATCGTTATTATACTAGTGACATTTACCCTACTAGGTATAGCGGTGTTGGAGTTATGATGCATCGGGTAAAAACAAAGAAAGCTCTAGAAATCTTTGCAAGTACGCCTGAATACATGGATTTTGTAAGAAAACAGTCTCCAGACAAATCTACAACCTCTCAATAAACACAAGAATAAAACCATCGGGATCTTTGACCACGACCTCTTTTGTCCCCCAGGGGAAAACTTTAGGTTCCACAACCAAAGCAAATTTATTCTCTCTGCAAATTTTCACAACCTCTTCTACTGAATTCACGTGCAACATTGACGAAACTTTAGAACTTTGGAGAGTCTGTTGAAAAACATCTTGCTTAACTGCGGTGTGTCCATCAGCAATTTCAAATAATCCCCCGCCTATGTTGAAAATCACGCCGTGGTATTTCTCGGGAGCCGTAGGAACACCTTTTAATTTTCTTACAAACGCTTCGTCTCCGTAGGCAAACTTCGGTTTTAGTCCGAAGGCCAAATAAAACCTTAACGACTTCCGTATGTTTTTTACCTTAATGTGAATGCCGAATTTACTTACCATAATAATTCAAATGATTTATACATATCTCGGTCTTGATTTTATAAGTTTAGACTGCTAGAGTAAATAGTTAGATATACGTATATATGTACTATGAGAATATTTTATACAGCCTCTTTTTACGGTAAAAAAAAGTATCAGCGCTACTACAACATGGTTCTTCAAGCGCTTGAAGCAACTGGTGTACTAGTAATCTCCCCTGAAAAGGGCAATTATACTGACGTGCTCAGCCTTGCTCTTAAAAAGAGGTTGAAGGATAAAAAAAGAATACATTCCGAGTCTATAAGAAGGGGGATTTTATTGGCAGACGCGGTGATTATCGAAGCAAGTCATGAAGATTTTCAACTAGGCTATGAGGCGGCTTTTGCAGTGCAAAATAAGAAGCACCTCCTCTGTTTGTCGACAAATGAAAACTTTACAGATAAGATGATGCGCTACCGTTACTTTATAGGAGCCAAATATAATGAATACAATATTGAAGAACTGGTGGAAAATTTCATAAGTATGGTCAGGAAGGATCAGTTTTCAGAAAGATTCAACGGTTTCCTGAGTAAGGCACAGCTTCAATATGTAAAAGATAAGGCACGGGCGAATAATATGAACACTTCGGAGTACATCCGTTCCCTTATTGATGAGGATAGGATGACGTAGTTGCCATCTATGTTTGAGTTAAAATACGGGAAAAAGAGGCGTGGATTTACCTTCGCCGGCGCGGCAATCTCGCCCGTATAGCTCTGGGCAATGTATTAGGAAGATCTCTTAAATACAAAGAAGATATTATTCCGACTGTTCCCGCCGCTGTTTTCGCAACAACTATCACATCCTCTACAGTAGGCAATACCCGGCCTCTTTCTCTCTCAATATTCTTCTGTATAGCATCGGCTGCGCTTTTGTCTCTATTTATGATCTCCTGTACGAAACCGGTAGGAGAATGAGTTGGATGTTCTGGTCTGGATTCGGGTCTTGCCATATGAAAATTATCTTCTAACGGTTCTTACTGATGTTGGTAATGATCTTGCTTGCGATACCCTCAGGCTTGAAGGGAGAAAAGCTTCCTCGGAAAAGCGAGCCTCATGCTTTCGGTATTCGATCGGTGGTTTTTCTCTTATACGGGAGGCGTTATGAATCTGTGCGCCCGTTTCAACTCTTGCCATACAATCATTCTTCTTTATCTATGTGAAAATTAGGTGAGAATAACGGAAGAGCTGTGTGTGGGTATGTAAGAAAACTGGGGTGACCGACGGGGATCGAACCCGCGACATCAAGCTCCACAAGCTTGCGCTCTACCAACTGAGCTACGGCCACCAGTAAGGCTAATTGTAACAATTCGGGTC
>CAYGGJ010000070.1:0-2422 GCA_964349415.1 uncultured Gammaproteobacteria bacterium
TTAAATCAGGCAAGGAGGGTAAAGAAAGAAGCCATAAAATCTAATCCACATAAATTTGTTTTAAAAGAAATGGTTGATAATAAAATAGGACTGGACGCCTCAAGTCTTAAAGAATTAAAAAAAGCTTTGGAGTTTGGGACCGATTCGATAATTTTTACCGGCCCTGCAAAATCTAATGAAGAATTAGAAATAACTGTTAAAGAAAGCAAAAGATTAATAACGCACATAGATAGTTTTAGCGAACTAAAGCGATTAGGAGAGCTTTCCGTCAAAAAAAAGAAGTATGTAAAGTGTGGGGTACGTGTGGCCACTTCTGTTCATGGCCTATGGAATAAATTTGGAATTCCCCTGTCAGAACTGCCTCGTTTTTGGAATGAAGCATCCAGATATAAGTATATTAACCTCATTGCAATACAGAGTCATATGAGCTTTAACGTAAACGCTGATTCCTATGTGGTCTTTATTAAAGAGTTAGGCGGTTGCCTACAAAAACTTCCTGAGAATGTCCGATCCCAGATTTCATTAATAGATCTTGGTGGCGGATTTCTTCCTTATAAAAAAGAGGCTGTATATGCGTGGGAAGAGCCAAAGGGAAAAATAGTTCAGGCAATTGAAGAGTACTACGATGAAGTAAAGCCATTCCCGCCAAATTATTTACAGCCTGCTCTATCGCTCGACGACTATATCAAGCAAATTAAGGACGCAGTCGAGAAACACTTAGATCCGTACGTTTCGGCAACTTATGCCTTTGAACCAGGGAGGATTCTCAGTTACCCAGCCATGCATTTGGTGATGAGTATCCGTGATGTAAAATCATCAAAGCTCGGGATTACCGATGCGGGCACAAATATGGTAGGGTGGGAAAAATTTGAATACGAATATGCACCACTGGTCAATATCACAAACCCTTCCTTAAAAGAAATAAGATTTGTACTATTCGGTTCATTATGTACGCCTCATGATCTGTGGGGTCATTTTATGTATGCAGAGAAAGCAGAAGAAGGCGATATAATTGTAATACCCAACCAAGGTGCATATGTATATACATTTGCACAAAACTTTATAAAACCGATTCCTCAAGTCTATGCTTCATAAGAAAGAGATCAGGGTGGTAAGCGACATAAAAGAGTGTAAAAAAATATGGGAATTATTCTCCCAAAACCTTTCCGTATTTGATCTGTGGGATTTCCGTGTGTCTTTTTTCGAAGGCTATGGTTTCAATCCGTATTTTATCGTCATATACGACAAAGGTCGACCGACTGCTTGTGCACCTCTTTGGTTTAATGAAGAAAAGAAAATTTATGAATGGTTTGGCGGAGACTGGCACGAGAACTCCATATTTTTTTCAAAGAGCGATGAGGATTTTTCTCAGCTTGTTAAAGCAGTTCCCTCCCCTCACTCCCTTTTAGGAGTGATTCCCGAAACAATTCCTCAAAAGGAAAAGAAACATTTCGTTGGAGATCTACCTCAGTATTACAAATCGATTAACGGAATGAGTTTTGACAATCTACTTGCATCCTTTACAAAAAAACACCGTTACAACTTGAAATATGATTATAAAAAAATCATGGAAAAAAATCCAAAAGTAGAGTTCGTAATAGGCAAAGACAAACAATTAGTTCTTCTTGAAGAACTAAAAAAAATGTCTATGAAACGATTCCACGGACTTAACGGAAGACTTATCTCCTGTTTCTCAGACGTTTATGAATTTGAAAGCTTTAGGTCGATAATAAAAAATCAAGGAAAATATAAAGTACTTTGCATAGTTGTAAAGATTGAAAAGAATATGGCTGCGGTTGATTTTATTCTTGTTTATAAAAAAGTGTATTATCTACTGACCGGAGCAAACGATCTAAGTAAATATTCTGGGGTAGGAAATTTTATGAACTATATAGAATTCAAGAATGCCGCTGAAGAAAAAATGGATGCAATAAACGCAATGCAAGAAGACCACAATTGGAAACACAAGTATTTTCATGAAAAACCCCTTTTGAAACTAGAAAAAAAGAATTAATCGCTGAAAGTGCTATAGTCGACAGTAAGCTCCTCTCCCTCTTGTATATTGCGCGCCGCAAAAAAGTCTTCGTTTTCCCCGACTATGATATTTGGCTTTTTGGATTGATTCATATGGAATGAGATGTCAAGAGCATTTAGGCCGGTATCGGGAACAAGAATGTCCTCCCGATCCAAAGACAAAAAATCGACAATCATTTTTTTCACCCGGGGATCAAGTTTTTTTAATTCCGTTTTTTTAAAGCGAACAAGATTAAAATCAGTAGCTTTTTTAAAAGGGTTTGTCCCTTTTGGAATTTTTCTTATAGCAATTACGCCAACCCCATGTATTTTTGATCTGCCAATTCTGCAATAAATATCTTCTTGAAGATGTTTAAGAAGTTGTTTCTTGTTCATTGCAATGGTGGTC
>CAYGGJ010000071.1:0-2413 GCA_964349415.1 uncultured Gammaproteobacteria bacterium
GGAGTACCGAAAGGGCATGGAAGAATTGATTGAATGGAGTTTGAAAGTACAATCAAAAGATCTTTTTGACCAGGCTCATAAAATACTTAAATCCAAAGGGGTAGTTTAATCTCAACTCAAGAATATGAAAGCGCTTGTGTCCGTAGTTATACCAACATATAACTGTGACGATGTTATTAGAGACTGTCTGGAGTCTGTTAAAAAGCAAACTTATAGGCCGATAGAGATCGTTGTTGTCGACAGCTTCAGTACGGATAACACAGCCAAAATTGCTAAAAAATACGGTAAAGTATATTCTTTCGGAAAAGATCCTGCAGATGTAAATACTTATGCTGCTCCTTTTCAGCGCAATTATGGGGGAAAAAAAGCTAAAGGAAAGTATATCTACTGGATAGATTCAGATATGCGACTCACACCTAAACTTGTTGAATCCGCAATTGAAGCGATTGAAAAAAATAAGGCAGATGCAGTTATTATTCCGGAGGTTTCTTATGGAGAATCCTTTTGGGCCAACTGCAGAGCATTGGAAAAGGCGTGCTACAACAGAAGTGAACGTTCATATACGGATGCGGCAAGAGTGATAAGGAAAACGGTCTGGGACAAATTAAAAGGACTCAATGCGCATCTTGGATCGACAGATGATTACGACTTTCAAACAAGACTCGATGCAAAAGGTTTCAAGACAATTAAGATAAAGCAGTACGTAAGGCATTACGAGGGAAAACTAACCCTCGTCAAGCAAATAAAGAAAAAATTTATTTATGGAAAGACGGCGCTTGGATATTTTAAAAAGAACCAATCAAAGGGGAGACGGCTCGCGAAACAATATATGAGACCGGAGTTTCTTCAACACTCCGACCTTCTTTTGAAAGATCCCATCCATGCACTGGGTATGATCGTAATGAAATTTGTCGAGTACACGGCGGGGTTTGCGGGTCTTTTATATGCACTTACGTTTTATGAAAAAATCCGATTGCGAGAATCATGAAAAGCTATAAATTCAGTGTTCTTCTTCCGACATATAACGGTGCTGAGATAGTGCGCAAAGCCATAGACAGTGTCCTTAATCAGGATCATCAGAATTTTGAAATTATTGTCAGCGATGATAATTCAAGAGATGATACTGTAAGAATAGTAGAAACTTATAAAGACAAGAGAATAAAGATTTACACGAATAAAAAAAATCTGGGTGTGTGCGGTAATCTTAATCAATGTCTTAAATATGCAAGGGGTGAGGTTATATATCCGCTGGGACAAGATGATTTTCTTTCAAAAGATGCACTTTCAAGCGCCAACCGTGCCTTTAACCTCTCTCCAGAAATCGGAGCCGTAACGCGCCCATACAGGTGGTACGATCCCAAACTGAATACTACCATTCGGAGACGTAATCCTCTAAATTCAGAAAAGGATGAAATTGTTCATATAACTGATTCTTTAGATAGAGTACTGTCAGTATTTAAAAATCTGGATTCGCTAACCGCGCTTGCATATAAGCGAAAATTTATGAAACGTCCGTTTCACAAAGATATATTTCCAACCATTGCCGATCCTTTCGCAGCTATTTTTAAAAAACATCCTGTGGTTTTTTTACACAATTATGTTTCATCCGTTACTCAGGAAAGGAGCCAGACCTGGATTGTTTCTTCTATTTATAATAAGTCGCCTGTTTTGAGCTGGGCGCAGATGTTCGACAGAATCTTTCCCGAAAAAAGATTTGAAAAATTGCGCGATTATTGTAAGAGAAACTTTGTAGCAGCAAATTATGTTGGCCTTGCTCAGATCAAAAATTACTCAAGCCATCCTTATTGGTTTACCTTGCGTGAAATTTACTATCTGATCAAGTTTAATCCGCGAAATTTACTTAAACCGGTCTTTTGGTTGTTTGCAATCGGCGCTATAATCACACCACAGTTTATTCTTATTCCGATCGCTGAATTTTATAAAAGAACCATAGGCAAAGCACTCTATAAAAATGTTGAATTTGATACCAAAGTTAAAATAAAAAAATGAAAGTTCTCTGTTATATTTGCAACTCCGACAAAGTGACTAAGTCATTTGTATCAAGTAACATTCACGGGCCGTATATTTTCGATGAAAAGGATACCTTCCAGCTCTATCGATGTAAGAAATGCGACAATATTTTTATCGGAAATTTAAACATGGATTCGAAGTACTACAAAAAATACTATTCTGACGACTATTATGTCGTTGATTTGGGAAGTAGATTTAAAAACACAGTTGTAAAGATTTTCGACTATATCTCGTTTCAGTTTAAAAGCTGGATTATTGCTTCAAGAATAGATAGATCGAAAAAGAATTCGATATTAGATATAGGTTGCGGACCCGGTAACTTCCTTAATAGATTTGATGCTAAAAAATTCGAGAGGTGGGGAGTAGAGATTAATAAAAAAGG
>CAYGGJ010000072.1:0-2047 GCA_964349415.1 uncultured Gammaproteobacteria bacterium
AAAAAGGTCATTGAAATACTGCAATCAATAGCCTAGAATATATATACCCGATTAACGAAATGCGACCATGCGGGTGATCTAAACACTTCCATACTCACAGTTCGTTAAATAGTAAAAGTTATATTTTTTGAAAGGGGGCGCTTTAATGGTTGTAATAACAAGAAAACAAGGAGACACTAAAGACACATTGCTTCGAAAATTCAGTCGTATGTTTGTCGAAGAAAACATAGTCGACGAAGTAAGAAAGAAACTTTTTTACAAAAAGCCTTCTTTGATGAGAAAAGAGAAAGAAAAGGAACGAATGCAAAGAAGACACAAAGTTTACTCTCGTCCTAGGGCATGATCCAGATCGTTTCGACATCCCGATATAAAGTAAATAGAAAACAGCTTAGGACTTCTGTCGCCAATCTTCTTCTCGGAAAAGGAATAAACACTAATCGTTCTTTAAACGTAATTTTTGTGGGAAAAAAGAAGATGAAGGAGATAAGTAGTTCTTATAAAAATGAGGACGTAGCTCTTCCGGTACTTGCCTTTCCTTACAAAGAAGAGACGGAGGAAGACAAACTTTTAGGCGAAATATTTATATGCTATCCTCAGGCCGTACTTCTTGCTGCCCAAAAAAATAGAAAAGTAGATGTTACAATCTTACAGCTGATAGAGCACGGAATTACCAATCTGATAAAGTAAAAATGTACTATCTTACATACCGTCCCAAAAAAATCGAAGAGATCGATAATTCTAACGCCCAAAAAACTATTGAGGCGATTCTTAAGTCAAAACAAATCCCCCATGCATTTCTTCTGGTCGGACAAAAAGGTACGGGAAAAACCTCAACCGCAAGGATTTTAGCCAAGGCCATAAATTGTCTTGAAAACGCCTTTGCAAAGAAAGGTGATTCGATCGAACCCTGCAATAAATGTAAAAACTGTTTAAGTATTGAAAAAGGAGCTTCCTCCGATGTAGTGGAGATGGACGCTGCTTCACACCGCGGAATTGATGACATCCGTTCTCTTATTAAGGAGGCCTCCCTGCTGCCCATGTATGGACGCTACAGAGTCTTTATCGTAGATGAGGCCCATATGATCACCAATGATGCTTTTAACGCACTTCTGAAAACCCTCGAAGAGCCACCTTCTACGGTAGTTTTTGTTTTAGCTACGACAAATCAGGAAAAAGTACCAAAAACCATCCAATCCCGCTGCGTCATTGTCAATTTCAGGAAAGCTAAAAAAACAGATATTGTAAAAATGTTAAAGCGTGTTGCTACCGCAGAAAAACTTACCATTGATCCCAAACTTCTGGAACTTGTGGCCAATCACTCTGAGGATTCATTCAGGGATGCCGCAAAACTTCTTGAAGAGCTTGCAATGCAAAAAAAACTAACCTTTGAAGACGGAAAGATCTACATGGGTATCTTAGCAAAAGAACAGCTAATCGAAGTAATCAATAAAAAAAGCTTGAAGGAATCTCTTCTTTGGATTGAGGAATTCTCAAAAGCAGGTGGAAACGTAAAATACCTCATTGAACAGATTCTGGATGAACTAAGAATACTTCTTCTTGCAAAAAACGGGGTTTTACGGGAAGATGAAGAGCCTTTACCGGTTGATTTTTCAATCATCGAAATCTCAAGACTTATAAAGCTTTTTCAAGACGCCTACAATAATCTGAAGAATGCTCCTATTGAAATAATCCCCCTTGAGATTGCAGTTGTTGATTTTTATAATACTGGTAAGATTAGAAGTTGAATAACCTATATGTTTAATCCATTTAAAAGCTTTGGCGATATTCAAAAACTGCAACGGATGCAAAAGGAGCTTCAGAAGGAAGAAGTGGTTGTAGAAAGAGACGGCGTGAGAGTGGTCGTTCAAGGAGATCAGCAAATAAAGGAAATCACCGTAGATGACATCGTGGAGCCTAGAATTACGGAAGCCATAAATGAAGCTGTTAAAAAAACACAGGAGATGGCAGCTAAAAAGCTCATCGAGATGTCGCGGGAACAAGAATAATTTAAACTTTGAATGAAGCTCTTTTCAGGAACTTCTAATCC
>CAYGGJ010000073.1:0-1895 GCA_964349415.1 uncultured Gammaproteobacteria bacterium
GGTTCGAAATCATCCGGGAAAAACCAAAGTTGAGTCTTCGAAATGATTTCTGAGGTCTGATTTCTCTTGATTCTGGAAAGCTGAATCTTCATTAAAATACCCTCAATGAGGTCTCCAAGGCTGTTTTTATTTGATTTGATCCTTTTAGATATTGGTTTGATATGGTTTTTAAAGACGTTTTTTGCGTTAGGAATAGTCCGGAACACCCACTTATTTGAGGCTAAAAATCGTTCATACGTGTTTTTTTTATTAATCACTGGCTTTACCTGGAGAATCTCGTGGGCGACATATTCATTTTGTTTAAATTTGGGAACCGTAGTGTTTGCTTCATCAAAGAATAAATTAAGACAGATTTTGTCCTTAGCTTGTTCTACTAGTCTTTTCCGCTTCAATCCCATAAACAATGCCAGCAGGTTAGCTAGAAATCTACCAGTCCAAAGTCTTTTCTTACTTGTAATGATGAAAAAGTCCACATCATCATCTTTATCAGCATGCATCATAGAAATACTTCCTGAGAGGCCGGCAAAAAGGATTTGGGGGAACATTTTTAGAACAAAGATATAAATTCTGGTCTTTTTCAATTTAGATTGACTATATAGGCTAAATCTCTTATTCTTTTTTAGAAAAATACTATACCCCTCTAGAGTATATTTAGGCACTTTAATATCACCAAATGCAGTCCCCAAACCTCTTACCAACTTCTTTCTAGCCACAGTTGAAGCTAACTTTATGCTAAATTCGCTCCTGGAAAGCCTTTTTTTACAGAAGCTATATATCTCATCCTCTGAAGGAGGATATGAAAAATGAGAAAAGTACTGTAAAACCTTCTTTATCTCTCGTGTCATTGTCGTATTGTTACACAACATTTAGAACTTGACAAGGGCATTTCAACAGGCTAATCTGAAATTATATGACCTCCATTCATAAAGAGTCTGCGCCTATCAACAAGCAAGCTAAAACAGGCACAATCGAAGCTAGCGATAGGGTTCTTTCAATTCGCTCCGGAATAGATATGTTTGGAAAACCGGACTCCATAAACATTATGAGGAGAAAGCGTCGTAAAAGTAGAAGTCGTAGGGTTCGAAGTTTACTTCGTCCTGATAGTCTAAACCCAATAGCAAGAGGTACGATATATCCATCTAGTGCGAGAAAAGTTGCCTAGTTTCTTTTAAATCGCTCTTTAACAACAAGCCAGACAAAGTAAGGCAATCTTGAAAATTGCCGCTTCGCCCTCCAAGGTTGAAGAAAAAGTCGAAACATCCACTCAAGTCCCATTGTCCTGATGGGCTTCGGAGCCCTTTTTACCCCTTTTGTAGCAAATTCAAACCCTCCACCGACCCCCATACATACTATTCCCTGTAGCAAGGCTCTATTCTTATATAACCAGAGCTCCTGATCCGGGGATCCAAAAGCTACAAAGAGCAAACGGGGCTTATAAGCAGTCACTATAGAAAATACTTTCTTTAGCTCAGCAGACTGTGGTTTTCGAATGTTTCTTATCCCTTGAAGGCCTATTGACTTAGCCTCAGAATAGCCTTGATTATAGCAGTTAGATAAATCCTCTGCTAATTTTCCTTTTCCACCAATAAAAGCTACTCTCATGCGCCTTTCTGACGCTATAATCAACAACTTAGACATGAGGTCCACGCCCGTTAGCCTCGGCACACTACCTACACCTAGTATTTGGCTTGCCAGGACAACCCCAACCCCATCATTGATTCTTATTTGGGCCTTATTGACAAGCTCTTTATACAAACGTAGCTTTTGTGCAATTACTACGTTTTCGGGGTTGATTGAAACGATATGATAGAACCCTTTTGGGTTTTGAAGGTACTTTTTAATATTCTCTAAGATATCATTTTTTGAGAGTCTTCCTACTTCTATTTCGAGAATTT
>CAYGGJ010000074.1:0-1893 GCA_964349415.1 uncultured Gammaproteobacteria bacterium
TTGAAGGGATGGTTTTCATTGATGAAAAAAAGAAGGAGATTAAAAGTGCCTGGAAAAGCATCGCCCCGTCGGGAGGAAGATCGTAAAATCTTTGAATAAACGGTGTTGCGTAAAAACCCAAGATCACTAAGATAAGGGTAAGTCCCTGCTGGACCGTAAAGGTGGTAGTAAGATCGTCTTCATCTATTTCTTTCTTTTGAATCAGTGCTCCGGCAAGTCCGATATCTGAAAAGTAATTAAGAAATGAGATGATTGACAGAACTGTAATATAAATGCCGAAAATCTTTGGAGACAGAAGAATAGTAAGGATGAGGTTTGCAATAAGTCCCAAAACAGCAGAGTATCCGCTTTGAAAAAAAAGACTCATCGTACTGATAAAACTGCGACGCTTAATATCGGTTAAGGGCGAGTCTTTCTGCATGGTGAGTTTACTTTAGGCGAGGGTAATATATAATAGGATCATGCTTAAAAAGCTACGGTTTTTCTTCAGCTCTCATAAGCTGTTTTTCGAGCTTCTTGCTGTCCTTATTATAACAATTCCTGCCTATATAAGCTTACTTAATCCCCAGTATTTTTCCATGCATGATGACCAGCACGTAGCCCGCCTATATCTTTTGGATCAGGGTATAAGACAGGGATATCTATATCCACGCTGGGTTGACACCCTTGGTTTTAACTTTGGTTACCCGCTGTTTAATTTTTATCCTCCTTTGGTCTACTATGTGGGCGAATTTTTTCATATTCTAGGATTTTCACTAACGAGCTCAATAAAACTGGTCTTTATCTCGGGATTTATACTGGGGGCTGTCGGGATCTATCTTTTGGCAAAAAGACACCTGGGAAGAGTAGCCGGCCTACTCGCCTCTATTTTATATACATATTTTTTCTATCATGCTGTTCTCATCTATGTGAGAGGAGCGTTGGCAGAATTCTTTACCCTTGCTCTCCTACCATTTGTTTTTCTCGCACTGGACAAAATCAGAGAAGACCTGACTATAAAAAGCAGTCTTTTTTTTGGAGTCATTTTTAGTCTTCTTATCCTAAATCATCCTTTGATCGCTGTTCCTTTCTTGCTCTATTTTTTGTTTACCTATATTTTCTTTCTCATAATTACAAGAGAACGGATCAAATTGACCTTTTTGTTAGCTCTGGGAGCTCTTACTGGATTATTACTATCAGCTTTCTTTTGGGCACCTTCGATGCTTGAGCGCAAGTTTACTTTAGTTGATAGTATCTTGACCAAGGAGCTTGCAAACTATTCAATACATTTTGTATGCGCCGGACAGCTGTTGAATTCTCCATGGGGTTTCGGTGGATCCATATCGGGTTGTTTTGATGGACTAACATTTCAACTTGGTAGACTACATATCGCCCTCATAGTTTTTTCAGGAACAGTTGCCCTTTGGTATGCTTCGCTTAGGAAAAAAGTCTCGGTTAACTTTGAGTTTTTCACATACTTTTTATTTCTACTTTTATTTTCTCTATTTATGACTGTAGAAAATTCAAAGCCTATATGGGATAGTTTTTCATATCTCTGGTATCTTCAGTTTCCCTGGCGTTTCTTTACCTTCACCGCATTGTTTATCTCCATGACAGGCGCCTTTGGTCTTTATTACTTTCAAAAGCTTTTGGCAGCCCATGGTGTTTCTTCAAAAAAAATGATAGCTACCCAGTTACTTTTACTTTTTATTGCGGGAGGATTGACAATCGCGGTCTACCAAAAATACTTTCACCCTGCATCGTATATCACGGGACAGGATAAGAATCTCACGACATTTCCCGAGATTGCTCACAGAGTAAGCCGTACCTCATTTGAGTTTGCACCCAAAGGAGTAAAAACTAAAAAAAATGAATTGGGAGCTACGGCATTTGACATAAACCCGGGTGATATTT
>CAYGGJ010000075.1:0-1882 GCA_964349415.1 uncultured Gammaproteobacteria bacterium
ACCCCTTTGGATTTAAGTATTTTATGAGCCTGGTCAAAAAGATCTTTTGATTGTGCTTTCAAGCTCCATCCAATCAATTCTTCCATGCCTTTTCGGTACTCCACTTTGGGTTTCCAGTTCAGAGTTTTTCTTATCTTGTTAATACTTGAAAAACAATGTCTAATATCTCCTTTTCTAAACTGATTAGTGATGTTAAGTTTTATTTTAGGGTTCATGAGGGACGTTATTGTTTCTCCCACTTCTTTAATAGAAACAGATTTACCCGAACCGACGTTAAAAATTTGATAATCAGCTTTTTTTGATTTCATCGCAGCAATATTAGCCGAGACAATGTCATGTACGGAAACAAAATCACGGCTTTGTCCGCCATCCTCAAAAATAACAGGACTTTTTCCGGCTTTAACCCTGCTTATAAAAATAGCGGCAACTCCCGTATAGGGATTTGAAAGACTCTGTCGTGGACCATATACATTAAAGTATCGCAATGCTACCACGGGAATCTTAAATGCTTTGCCCACTGTGATTACATAGTCCTCCTGGTCTTTTTTGTTGAGAGCGTATATTGAGCTGCAATATAGAGGAGTGGACTCGGTTGTAGGTTTTGGAATCAGTTTGCCGTGGCCTTTCGGACAGTACACATCCCATTTTCCCTTAGAAAGATCCTTTTCTTTCCGTAGATCCGGCTTAAGAAGTCCGCATTTTTTGCAAAAATATAATCCTTCTCCGTACTCACTCATCGAGGCAGCAACCAAAAGTTTTCTTACGTGGTCCTTATGTTTATTTACAACAAGATCCAAAAGTACTGCGGTTCCGTAAGTATTTACTCTTGTGTATTTTTCAATCTCATACATGCTCTGTCCTACACCGACCATTGCCGCTTCATGAAAAACTACATCTATTGATTTGAGCGCTTTGTCGAGTTTTTGTGAGTCACAAATATCAGCCTTAATGAATTTTGCGTGTTTGTTTAGATAGTCGGGTACTTTACCCTGGTGAACTTGAGGTTCTAGATTGTCGTAGATAGTAACATCATGTCCTTCTTTAATTAGCCGGTCAACGAGGAAGCTTCCTATAAATCCCGCCCCGCCGGTAACTAAAATTTTCATAAATATGCTCACAAATTCTAGTAGATTTGAAGCGGGAAATCAATATAATGTAGCTTAAGGACTAATTTTATACCCAAGGATTAATTATCATAATGACACAAGAAGGTTTTTTAAAAAAAACATGGCTAGTACTCGTCATTCTGGCAGTTCTTGTTTTCATCGTTTATTCCAATTCTTTAAACAACTCATTTGTTATCGACGATCTTACTTCAATAGGAAATCCCAGAATTTCTGAATGGAATACGGTTATTAGTCAACCTTTTCAAATAATCCAACCTTTTAATTATTTTACGATAGTAAATATTTTCGGAAGAAACCCAATAGTATTCCGACTGATGAATATTATTTTTCACGTGGGAGTAGTATGGAGTATTTTTATTTTAGGCTCTCTAGTTTCTAGAAGATCTATATCATTTTTGTCGGCGGCATTATACGCAGTGCATCCGATACTCATCGAATCTATTTCGTGGATATCCGGTGGTCCCTATGTACTATACAGCCTTTTCATATTGATATCCTTTATTTTTTACATTAAATCCTCTAAAGATTTAAAATTACTTTTTCTTTCTCTGCTATTCTTCTTACTTTCTTTATTGACCACGGTTAAAGGGGTTATGTTTCCGGGAATTTTATTTCTTTATGAAATCACATATTCGGATATTAAGAAAAACTGGAAAAAAGTGGCGCCTTTTCTATTCTTAACCATTCTCTTTAGTTTAATTTTTGCTATTCCAGCACTAAACCGGAGGGTAACAGAAATTCAAGCTGTGTATAAT
>CAYGGJ010000076.1:0-1807 GCA_964349415.1 uncultured Gammaproteobacteria bacterium
TTTTATGGAGTATATGAGCTTTGCCTTTGTAAAAGGGTCTTCTTCGTTTTGAATTCGATTGAGGATTTTCTCTAATTCTTCGTTCATTAGATCACAAAGACATATTTTTGGCCACGTCTTTGCTTAAATTCTACGGTTCCTTCTTTCAGAGCAATCAATGTAAAATCTTTTGACAAAAGTACTCCGTCCCCCGCCCTGAATTTACTACCCTTTTGTCTAACAATAACATTCCCCGCCTTTACTTTTTGCCCACCATACATCTTTACTCCAAGTCGCTTTGATCGTGAGTCTCTATTGCCGGCGGCTGCTTTTTGTGACTTTGTATGGGCCATGTTATATTTTAACTATTTTTATTTTAGAGAGTTGTGCTCTAAATCCCTTTACTTTCCTATATCTCACTTTTGCTTTAAATCGCGCCACACGTATCTTATCGCCCTTAACACTTTCTAAAAGTTCTGCTTTTGTTGCTTCTTTTAGGGATGGGGTTCCAAGATCAATCGTGCCTTTTTCGGTGTCGATTTTTGCAAGAGTTTCAAGTTCAAGCTTTTTATTGTCTCCGCTTACCTTCTCTACAATTATCTCGTCGCTTTCCTTAACTAAGTACTGTTTGCCGCCTGTTTTTATCACTGCTAGTTTTGACATATAGTCAAAATTATAGCTTATTGAGGCAATATCTGCAATGGAAGGCGCTATGGAATCAGACCGAATAGGAAGAACAAACTCACCAATGATGATCCTCCATATGAAATAAACGGAAGTGCAATTCCGACAATTGGAAGCAACCCTACATTCATTCCAATGTTCACCAGAACTTGGAATGTAAAAAAGGCAAAGGTGCCGACCAAAAAATAGGAAAGGAAAAGATTTTCTTCATCTTTTGATCTTAAAAAATAAAACATTCTCCGAATGAGGAAAAAAATTACGTATATGTACAAAACCACTACGATTGCTCCTCCTATAAATCCAAATTGTTCGACTAAGGACGCATAGGCAAAATCCGTATGATTTTCAGGCAGAAAGAACAACTTCGATTGAGTTCCGAAACCCAATCCCTTACCTAAAAATTGTCCGGATCCCGCTGTCACAATTGCCTGGATCATGTTATAACTAGTGCCTCTTTGATTGCTTTCGGGGTTTATAAAGCTGATTATCCTATCTTTCTGATAGCCGTGTAAAAAGAACCAGGAAAGAGGTATTGCGATGAGACAAAAGGTCAAAATGTAAAATATGTACCTTTTGGGCGTATGAGAAAAGAGAAGCATTGAGAAAAAAATTACCACATAGACCAACGCACTTCCCAAATCGGGTTGCCTAAAAATAAGAAAAGCAGGAAGTAAAAAATACATGAGTGTTTTGAGAAATCTTTTAGGATCATCTAGTTCTTTTCTGTACTTTGTAAAATAGTGAGCAAAAAAAATGATGAAAAAAATCTTAAAAAATTCAGAGGGTTGGAAATTGAATATATAAAAGTCGATCCAACGCCTGGAACCACGAATCACATCACCGATTAAATATGTGATGGTAAGGAGAAAAATAAAAAACCAATAGAAAAACTTCGCATTGTTTTTGAAAAAGAAAATTCCTATTTTTCTTGCAATAAAAAACATTATTAATGCAATGCCGAGGTAGACTACCTGATTAAAAACTAATTCGTTTTTAATCCCCAAGAGATTAAAAAAACTAAAAAGATTCAAAAGAAGTGTCGGAAGAAGTACCGAAAGCATATTTTATTTTCTTATCACTTTAAATTCTTTATTTTTTATTATATTTTTCACAAGCGCTCTTTTCCTCAACTGATCCTCAAATG
>CAYGGJ010000077.1:0-1754 GCA_964349415.1 uncultured Gammaproteobacteria bacterium
CTGCAGATTCAAAATCATACTCTATATATTCAATTACATCGATCGTCCCATCTTTTAGAATCTTTATCTCCGACTGAAAATCCCGAATTACTTCGGCATGTGCCGGTTTCAAAAACCCAACAAAGAATAGGAAAATAATTATGAGTAACCCGAAGCTAGTTTTTTTTATTCCGTGTGGTAACATAATAGGATGAAAAAAATTCCTTTTACCAAAAAACAAATTGAGGAAATTATAAACGATTTTCCAACACCTTTTCATCTATATGATGAGGCAGGTATTAGGAAGACTGCCAGAGAACTTAAAAAAGCATTTGCTGATCTGCCATTCCGGAATTATTATGCCGTGAAGGCGCTTCCCAATCCTGCTATTATGAAGATACTTTTTGAAGAGGGAATGGGTATGGATGCCAGTTCTCTAGCAGAACTCATGCTTTGCGAACGCGTTGGGATAAAAGGAGAAAGTATCATGTTTAGTTCCAACGACGCTCCATCTGAAGAATATAAAAAAGCAAAGGATTTGGGAGCCTATATAAACCTCGATGATATTTCTTATATTGAATATCTTGAGAAAAATGTTGGACTTCCGGATTTAGTTTGCCTTCGCTATAATCCCGGGCCTTCGCTTGATGAAAGCAGCGAGTCCTTCATAATGGGAAAACCCGAGGATGCAAAATTCGGAATGACCAAAAAACAGATCTTTCAAGGCTTAGTATTACTTAAAAAGAAAGGTGTAAGGCGATTTGGACTCCATACCATGATCGCTTCAAATGAATTGAACGTCCGTTACCTGATAGAGACTGCCTCAATGATGTTTAATCTTGTCAACGATGCGTATAAAAAAACGGGTGTTTCTTTTGAGTTTGCTAATCTTGGAGGAGGGATTGGAATCCCTTACAGGCCTACTGATAAGCCGATTGACTTTACAATCCTTGCAAAAGGCATACGGTCGGAGTACGAAAAAGTTCTTAAGAAAGGCATTCCTCCTTTTAAGATTTTCATGGAAAGCGGTCGGGCAATAACGGGACCTCATGGATATCTAATCTCCAAAGTACTCCATATAAAAAACACCTATAAAACCTATGTTGGTTTAGATGCTTCGATGGCAAATCTCATGCGCCCCGGAATGTACAGCGCCTATCACCAGATAACGGTTCTTGGAAAAGAAAAGGCGTCAGGAAAAAACAAATATGACGTCGTCGGCTCGCTCTGCGAAAACAACGATAAGTTTGCGATAGATAGAATGCTTCCAAAAGTATCTATAGACGACATCGTAGTAATTCATGACACCGGCGCTCACGGACATGCGATGGGATTCAATTACAACGGAAGACTGAGGTCTGCCGAGGTTTTACTGCAACCAAGCGGAAGGGCAAAATTAATCCGCCGTGCAGAAACTACAGATGATTATTTCGCCACACTGAGCATATAGGTCTTGGCATTTAGCATTCAGGAGTCACATTTAAAACCCTAAATACTATATGCTTAATGCTAAATACTAGTCATGAAATACGATAAAGCTCCTGACATCAAAAAAATAATCGATCTTTTAGTCACCCAACTTGAGTTCACCCACATCAAAAAGCGCCAGGTCCACTGTATTCGGAGCTTTGATGCTAAAACACGCGCCTACGCCCGAATATGGGGCATGGCGAAGCTTTTTAAAGAGGTGGCGGGACTTGATCCGCATTACATTATTGAGGTAAACGCCAAAAGATTCGATAAGCTTTCTGAGAAGGATCAGGTAAAAACTCTTA
>CAYGGJ010000078.1:0-1684 GCA_964349415.1 uncultured Gammaproteobacteria bacterium
ATGCGTTAGGCGGAAGTAAAACCTTTGTAGTGGATAGGAAAAAAACATTTCCGGACAATGGATTCCCGATCGAAGAGGTATTTGGCTCCTCAGGAGAAACTATGCTGAATCTTATTACCTGTGAAGGCAGCTTCAATCCTAGTACACAACTCTATTCAGATCGCTTGGTAGTCTTTGGAAGACTTAAGAAATAAGCCTTTTCAATTTCCGGATGAAATTAACGTGTGTTTTTTTGATAAAGGAAAAAGTGTCCTATATGTTTTATCAACTTGTATTTTTTTTCTTTGTTCAATTTGTCAATTAGATCTTTTTCATAGGTTTTAGGAAAATAGTTTTCAAAAACTCTATTCTGATCAATAAGCGCAATAAAATCCGCAGATTGAGTAGCATGTGGAAGCACATATGAATGTTCTCGATGAGTAACATGTGCGTGTATTTCATAAGAAGCGGTTACAGAAGCATCAACCGGAATACTTTGCAAAACACTGTCAAACTCTACATCTTCTTTTGTAACTTTATAATTTGCACAAACACATGCAGCTGTAGTGGGCAATGGACTATAGTGATAATTCACCCGGAGCACAATAAGAAGCGCGGTTCCGACTATCAAATAAACTAAGAACGAATGAAGTTTTTGCGAAATAGGTGTTTTTTTAAGCAATTTACTTACATACGCTACTCCGTAAATTGAGGAGATGATCATCGCGGGGATTAAGCCGCTCGTGTAGTGATACCGGATCGAATGCATCTCCGAATGAGAGCTCAGTATATTTATAACCAAGTCGGGAAGCCCAAGTATAAGCCATGGGAATCCTAAAAGAGGCAGGAAGCCGGATGACTTTAACAAAAGACTGTAGTACACCCTGATTTCTGGATTAAATAAAAATCTTTCGAGAATAAAAGCAAGTTTCGTTTGAAGTGTTTGAAAAAGTGGTTGATGCGTTTGAACTCCTCCCAATTGAAACCACTCAAACGCCCAGTGTTTTGATTGTGGACTAAAATATGGAGTCACCACAAATACCATTGTCAAAAACCAAACGATTCCTGTTAATAACGTAGCAATACCCAACTTCCTTTCTTTAAATGCTAAGGCGACTACCAGTCCCATGACGGCAACCTGCAAAGAAACGCTCTCCTTGGTTAACAAAGCCAGGCAGATAAAAAAGACGTACCACTTCCACCGACATTTAAGCACAGAGTAAAACGCCATGAGAAGTATAGGTATCGCAAGGGAAACTGCATGAAAATCAAAAATATTTACCCATTCCAGCGCGGGATTTAAAAGATAAAGTGAGCTGAAGATTAACGCTAGGTTCTTGTTGCGAAGTACATGATTGGCGATTAAATAAGTGGGAATGGCTCCCAATCCCAAAAAAATAGAAGCAAGGACGGTCAGTGTATTCGGATTATTCCATAACAAATAAAAAGGTGCAAAAAAAATTAGTGCGATATCAGTATGAATGGCAAGGCGAGAGACTGTACCGGATTCATTAGTAAGAGTAAAAAAACGTCCATGAAGAGTATTCCATACAGTCTGGTCCATATTGCCAAGGTCTAGACCTGAAGAAAAAGCTTTATAGCGAAGACTTGAGAGAATTGAAAAGATAAGTATGTATGCGATTATGAAAAAAGAAAGCACCCAGACATGCCTATCCTTTTTCATATTACTATTATATCTTTATTC
>CAYGGJ010000079.1:0-1622 GCA_964349415.1 uncultured Gammaproteobacteria bacterium
CTACAGCTCGATGCTGATGAAAGGATAACTCCTGAGTTGGCACTTGAGATTAAAGAAAAGATAAATATGATTAGTGATATAAATGGTTACTGGCTTCCCAGGAAAAATTACTTTTTAGGTAGATTTCTGACAAAAGGAGGCCAATACCCCGACTATACTCTCAGGCTATATAAAAGAGGATTTGCAAGACTCCCGCAACTTGATGTCCACGAGCAAGCTGTCGTTGAGGGGAAGACAACATATCTCAAGCATCCGCTCTTACACTACGCTGATCCAAGCATCGATAGATATCTTTTAAGATATGGAAGATACACAGATCTCATTGCCACTGAACTAAAAGAGCAAAAAATTGGCTTAAATCCAATAATAGCAGTAAAGTATCTGTTAATTCTTCCGATTTGGTGGTTTCTTCTCACCTATATTAGGCATAAAGGCTTCGTCGATTCCTGGCAAGGTTTTGTTTTTTCCTTCTTCTCAGCAGCACGCTTCCCCGTAGCCTATGTTAAATATCTTAAAAAATAGCCTGAAGTTGCAAGAGCATGGAATAAAGTTTATTAATAAAAACTATTTACTACTAGGCATTTTCCTTCTAGGCACCATACTAAGATTTTGGAACACACCAGCTCGTTATAATTTTGGTAGTGACTCGACAAGAGATGCGCTTGTCGCGATAAGTGGCGCCACACATCTTAATTTTCCACTTGTCGGTCCCTTCTCTTCAGTTGGACCCTTTACCTTCGGACCATGGTATTATTATCAACTCATTTTTTTTCAAAAACTCGTCCCGTTAAGCTACGCCGCTTGGCTATATATGGGACTAGCGTCTCTACTTACAATCTTTATTATGTATAAGCTTGGAGAACGAACTATCGATAAGAAGTTTGGCCTTCTCTTAGCTGCGCTTACCGCAATTTCACCTGCATATGTCCTCTCATCAATGGGGCTTACAAACCCTAACCTTATCCCGCTTTTTGCAGCGCTCGTTATTTTCTTCTACGCCAGCATCTGTATAAAAAAAGTTTCGCTCTGGTACGGTTTTTTTCTAGGTTTTTTCCTCGGTGTTGGGATAAGTATCCATTATCAAATGCTTGGAATGCTCCTCCTACCTGTTATTGCTGTTATTTTTCACAAAGAAAAATATAAGTATTTCCTTTTATCATTACTTGGTGTAATTGTCTCAAGTTTACCCACTATTGTCTTTGAGTTAGGTAATAATTGGCATACTACAACAAATTTCATTACAGCCTATGCAGGAATGAGTGAGAGAATCTACGTTCCCAACAGCTGGACGCTTTATTTCCGTGATTTTTGGCCAAGTTTTTGGGGTTATGTCCTAAGTCTTCCCAAAATTATCTCTTTAATAATAATGCCACTTGCACTTCTCATGAGTGCTATCTTTGCAGTAAAAAAAGAAAAAAAGAAAATGCTTTTACCACTTCTTATTTTTTTTATTCTTAGCTTCATATCGCTTAGGTATTACCCAGGTGAACGATCATACGGTTACCTTCAATTTTACTACCCCCTCATCCTTCTTTTTACAGGGGTTGCTATATATTATGCTGCAAGTTTCAAAGGGAAAAAGTTCACTATACTCGTATCTATAGCGATCATATTTCTCTTCG
>CAYGGJ010000080.1:0-1582 GCA_964349415.1 uncultured Gammaproteobacteria bacterium
AGAGCAGTGCTTTCGTAAAGCAAAGGTCGTCGGTTCGATTCCGACCATCGGCTCCGAGGTATTGTATAATAACCGTATCTATGGCTACAAGGCTTGAGCGTCATGAGACCAAAAAACTCCGCTCCCGCGTACTAACTCTTACTATAATCCTCGCCCTTTTTGTAATCTTCATGATCACCCTTGGCTTACCCCTACTTATCAACGGTTCAGTCTTTATTGGAAAGCTTTTCGGCGGTAATCAAGAGAGTGAAAGAAGCACTCAAGAACTTGGGGACTTTAGCGTAAATGAGATTCCCAGTGCAACAAACAGTGCTGAGATTATGGTATCGGGAACGGTAGAAAACTTAAAGACCGTTGAAGTTTTTCTCAATGGTGATAAAACTGACGAATATGATGTTAAAAATCAGGAAGACTTTTCGGAAAGAATTACAGGACTGAGATCAGGAGAAAATCAGATTTATTTTGTAGGAAAGATCAATGAATCATCTGTTGTCAAAAAATCGCAGATCTATTCGATCATGTTTCGAAATGAAAAGCCAAAGCTCGAAATCTCTGAACCTCAGGACAATCACGTTACGCCAAGGGATGAAATAGTGGTAAAGGGAAAAACGGATTCAAATGTCACTGTTGTGATCAATGACGCTCCTGTAATCACAGATGCCACGGGTAATTTTCAAACTTCTGTAAAGCTTAAGGAAGGGGAAAATAAGATAAAGATTGTTGTCCAAGATAGTGCTGGAAATTCGGACTCTAAAGAAATTACGGTCAAGTACGAAAAATAGACTTCTTACTTTTAGACAACTCTCCTGCTAAAAAACTCAAGAATAAAACCATAATTACCGGGTAAAGAAGAATATTGTCAAACAGTGAAAATATACTAAGAAAAATTACATAATACTTTGAGGTAGTACCTATCGACGCTAATTGCACTAATGTTGCGATAAACAACACAAGTCCAACTATTCCCGAGGTCGCCAATACGATCATAAAACTTGAGTGAAATGACGCTCCTGCATGACTTTCGGGTTGATTTAGGACTCGCTTTCCACCATCACGCACATACCTCAGATGATTGTAGCCAATACCAAAAAGTGGCTTTTTTGCGACAATCTCCAAACCCTCTCTATCATCATTCAAGCGCGACTGTATAGAGAACGTTCTGAGTAAATTCGTGCCCTCTCCAAATTGCCTCGGAAGTATAAAAAGGGAAAGTATGAAACAAACAAACGCCAATAGAAGAATTTTGTATCGTTTGGCCACTGTCATATATAATCCGATGGTTAATAGAATGGAGATATAAAATCCTCGCGCATAGGTAAACAACCCTAAAAGTCCAAAAGCGGTTAAGAAAAAAGACCTGAGTAAAAACTTCGCTTTGTCTTTGTAAAAAACGAAGTAGAGAAGTAGTAGACCGAAAATAGCCGCAGCAGCAGAAACATCGAGAAATGTACCAAATATTCTACCTTGATGAGGATCCCATCCAAGGTAAGACAGATTGCGAAGATTTGAGTATAGAAAAAATTGAAGAATAGACAGAAAAATGGTTATAACTGCAAACAAAAGCACTCCTCTATCTAAATAC
>CAYGGJ010000081.1:0-1522 GCA_964349415.1 uncultured Gammaproteobacteria bacterium
GGTAGATCAAAGACCGTTCTCCGTAGTATAATTTTTTTTTCCTTTACAATGAGAGTTGTCCATAAGGAAACTACAGTCACCGCGGCAAAATAGATAAAAATCATCTTATTAAATTCAAAAAGCTCTGAGGTCGCGGGATTTACTAGGAGGGGAGTTATAAAAAAAAGACTATAATATACAAATCGAATAAACCGATCGATCATGCTTAATTTTATCCAAAATTTAAAAAATGTCCATCTTCCTTTTATCTCGGGCCTTTCGCTATATATCGACCTCGGAACTTCCAACACGAGAATAGCCATCAAAGAGAAAGGACTTGTGCTCCAAGAGCCAACATATCTGGGATTTAACAAGAGGAGAAGAGAATTTATTTTTTTCGGCAATGAAGCGAAGCAAATCGTAGGGAAGGTCCCTGAGTTTATTCAGATTGTAAGGCCTATGGTCAACGGAATAATTTCAGAATTTGACGCAGAGGTAGCTTTGGTCAGAAAATTTATTGAAAGGGGCGTCTCACCCTACACTAGCAACTACCCTCTTATGAAACCGGGTTTTGAAGTGATAGCGGCAGTACCGTCAATTGCTACCGAAATCGAACAAAAGGCTGTAGAAGAGGTCTTTTACAAATTAGGTGTGAATCGGGTTCATCTCATTGAAAAATCAATGGCCACTGCTACCGGATGCGGCTTTAATGTTTTTTTGCATAAACCGATACTGGTTGTTGATCTGGGCGGAGGTATTATAGATATTGCGATCATTAGCGGTGGAGGAGTGGTCATGCATAAAACTCTACGTGTCGCAGGCGAACATATGAACAAGCTTCTTTACAACTACGTTCACCTGAAGCATGGTGTGATCTTAGGAGAAGCTACCTGTGAGGAAATCAAAGTAAATCTATTCAAATTCTCAGGTGAAGAAAAAACAACTACCGTAAGGGGGAAATCCTTGGAAACCGGACTTCCAAAATCGGTAAAAATAAAGACAACCGACGTTAAGGAAGCTCTTCTTTCTGCTATAAATCAGATTACTGATGCAGTTAAAGAGGTGGTTGAACTTTCTCCGCCCGAGGTAGTAGACGAAATTTATACAAACGGCTTTGTGCTTACGGGTGGACTTTCAAATGTACCAGGACTCGATACCTTTTTTGCCGAAGAACTGAACTTAAAAGCCACACTAGCTCCCAATAAAGAACACGCTACAGTGCATGGCCTTATGAGAATAGGAAGGCGCAGAGAAACACTCCAGCGGTTGAAAATCGACCCGCTCTAAAGCATTTTCCCTTCGTTGACAAATTAGCGGAGATGAACTAAAATAGTAACTGCTTCAATTTATGCTTTTTGGCATTTTAGATGCAGCACTTTGACAAGTAGTTATTTTTAGTGTGTTAATCGGGTTAGGACCCTGGATTAATTGCTTTACCGCAATTATCAGGGAACTTATTTACCTTCCGCAAGGAAGGTTTTTTTAAGAGTTTGATCCTAGCTCAGGATGAACGCTAGCGGCGTGCCTGAGATATGCAAGTCGA
>CAYGGJ010000082.1:0-1509 GCA_964349415.1 uncultured Gammaproteobacteria bacterium
GGATTTCTCCTACCTAAACGCGCAAATAACCATGAAAGGATAAATCCAACAACAACTGAGAAAGGAATTGCCAGATATGCTAACTGCTTCAAGTCGAATTGAACTAATAAAGCCGATGTGATAAGTTTTATTACAGGTTCAAAAATTACTAAAATCGCGAGTAACCCAAATCCAAGCTTTGAAGATAAAAATCCCTTGTCTACGGCATAAGCCAGGCTTACAAAAATTATTGGCGTAAATAGTATAAAAGGATATAAGTTAGATTCCCTAAAAAACCCTGACAGAATAGGTGTCACCAAAACCCACAACAAACCAAGAATTAAAGATATAAATAAGAGCCCTTTTCTGGTTTTTTTCCAGAATAAAAATGCAGATTCTTCATTTTTCTTTCCTATAAGATATCCCGTTTTATATCCGACTGTAGTACCAAAAGACCCAGCTGTAATAAGGACAAACGAGTACAACCCTCCAATAAGGCTTACTAAAGCAAAATCCTCAAGAGCAAGAACCCGTCCTAAGTACGCGTTATAAAGAAAATTAAGAAAACTCCCTATTCCTGTTGCGAGAATAAATGCTGCTCCAACAAAATGTTTTTTTGACAAACTAAGTCTTAATTTATTTTTAATTCTTCCGGGATAAAGTACTCCGTTTTCTTTTTCCAGATCAAGCACAACATCTGCAACTACATCTTTTTTAGTTTGTAAATGGAATCCATGAACTGTTTTCTCCCAATAGTGAGGCTTAAAAATAAGCTGATACAAGGCCCAAGCTGCCGCAATACTTATTGCGAGCCAATAAATCGGAATAAGAAGAGCAAACTTCATTAAGTTCCACTGGCCCTTCTTGGCTACTCCAATCATGTAGTAATAAAGAAACAGGAAATTTCCAACTACTAATGAAAAAATAGCCATATAGAAAACGTATTTAGGATACAAAGCTTCAATCTGAGGACCTACGTATGCATATAGCGCAAAATATGAAATGGTCGCAACCCACAAAAATGGATTGATAAGTACAAATGCAATTTTTCCACCTATGATTAGGTGGAAAATAATATTGTGAAATCCTTGACCTGAAATCTTTACTGAAGATTCTCTGTTGTGGACTAAGTAAGTTTGCATGTAACCCTTAATCCATCGAGAACGTTGTCTTAACCAATTTCCCCAACGACTATTGGCTTCTTCAAGCGTCACTGAATCAATAATCGCAGTTTTGTATCCACGACGGAAAAGGCGAATCCCCAAATCCGCATCTTCCGTAACATTAAAAGGATCCCAACCTTCAATCTCACGCAAACTTGCTGTTTTAAAGTGATTACTTGTCCCACCAAGCGGAATAGTTGTATTAATAGATTGAAGACCGGTTAGCGTAACATCAAACCAAAGTGAATACTCTGCAGTAAAGAAACGTGTCAAAAGATTTTGATGAGGATTGTAATAATTTAATTTTGCCTGAAGACAAATAACATTTTTTTCTGCTGTTTGAAAGCCAAGATATGCTTTCTTAAGC